>NZ_JAGGPC010000087.1:0-31205 GCF_018614005.1 Streptomyces sp. ISL-99 | reverse complement strand
AGTTGCTCGCGTCCACTGTGTTGTTCCCGGGTTGCGAACAGTTATCGCACCGGTTGAACAGATCCACTTACTTAATTGAAGAGTGTGCTTGTTCGCTAAGCCCGATAGGGTTTCGGTGGTCATAGCGTTAGGGAAACGCCCGGTTACATTCCGAACCCGGAAGCTAAGCCTTTCAGCGCCGATGGTACTGCAGGGGGGACCCTGTGGGAGAGTAGGACACCGCCGAACAATCTTTCAGGACCCTTGGTCCAGCGTTCATGCTGGATCAAGGGTCCTTTTTGTTTTTCCGAAGCGCGTCGGATGGCCGACTGCGCGAGAATGACTGCGTTACCCCAAGACAGGAGCCAACCGATGTCCACCAACTCTTCCGACGATCGTCCGGAGCGCGAGCCGCGCCGGCGAGACGGCGATGACAGGGGCGGATACCGCGGCGGTCGTGACGACCGTGCGCCGCGCCGGGACAACGATCGCGGTGGGTTCCGTCGTGACGACCGCCCCACCGGCGGAGCGCCCCGTGGTGGTCGTGACGACCGCCCGAGTGGTCCTCGCCGTGATGACGACCGAGGCGGGCGTCCGAGCGGTGGTGGCGGTGGCTTCCAGCGTCGCGATGACCGGCCGAGCAGCGGCCCTCGCCGTGACGACAGCCGCGGCGGCCGTCCGGCCGGTGGCAGCGGCGGCGGTTACCAGCGCCGTGACGACCGGCCCAGCAGTGGGCCGCGTCGGGACGACGACCGTGGTGGGTTCCGTGGCGGCCGCGACGACCGTGCCCCGCGCCGGGACGACCGTCCCAGCGGTGGTGGCGGCGGTTACCAGCGCCGGGACGACCGGCCGAGTGGTGGTGGCGGCGGTTACCAGCGTCGTGACGACCGTCCCAGTGGTGGTGGCGGTGGCTATCAGCGTCGGGACGACCGTCCCAGCAGTGGTGGTGGCGGTTACCAGCGTCGCGATGACCGGCCCAGCGGTGGCGGCGGCGGGTTCCGTGGCGGCCGTGACGACCGTGCGCCGCGCCGGGACGACGATCGTGGTGGGTTCCAGCGTCGTGACGACCGTCCCAGCAGTGGTGGCGGCGGCTATCAGCGCCGGGACGACCGTCCCAGTGGTGGTGGTGGGTTCCAGCGTCGTGACGACCGTCCCAGCAGTGGTGGCGGTGGTTACCAGCGCCGGGACGACCGTCCCAGTGGTGGTGGTGGGTTCCAGCGCCGGGACGACCGTCCCAGCGGTGGTGGCGGCGGGTTCCAGCGTCGTGACGACCGGCCGAGCGGTGGTGGCGGTGGTTACCAGCGTCGCGATGACCGGTCCAGTGCGCCCCGTCGTGATGACGAGCGTGGTGGCGGGTTCCGTGGTGGGCGCGATGACCGTGCGCCGCGTCGGGACGACCGTCCCAGCAGCGGTGGCGGCGGTGGGTTCCAGCGTCGTGACGACCGGCCGAGTGGTGGCGGCGGTGGGTTCCAGCGTCGCGACGACCGGCCCAGCAGTGGGCCGCGTCGGGACGACGAGCGCGGTGGATTCCCCCGCGACGACCGGTCCAGGGGACCGCGTCGGGATGACGAGCGTGGGTTCCGTGGCGGTCGCGACGACCGTGGGCCCCGCCGTGACGATCGCGCGCCGCGTCGTGACGACCGCGGTGACCGCGGTGGCGACCGCGACGGGTACCGCGGGCAGCGTGACGACCGGGAGCGTGAGCCCGTCAAGCGGCTCCCGATTCCCGAGGACGTCACGGGTCACGAGATCGACAAGGACGTTCGTCAGGAGCTCCAGAGCCTGCCGAAGACCCTTGCCGAGGACGTTGCCAAGAACCTCGTCATGGTCGCGAAACTCATCGACGACGACCCGGAAGAGGCGTACGCCTACTCGCGCATCGCGCTGAGGCTCGCCTCGCGGGTGGCTGCCGTGCGTGAGGCCGCCGGCTTCGCGGCGTACGCGACTCAGCGGTACACGGAGGCGCTCGCGGAGTTCCGCGCGGCCCGCCGTATGACCGGGAGCGTCGAGCTGTGGCCCGTCATGGCGGACTGCGAGCGCGGGCTCGGGCGGCCGGAGCGGGCGATGGCGATGGCCGGTGAGCCCGAGGTGCAGAAGCTCGACAAGGCGGGTCAGGTCGAGATGCGTATGGTCGCGGCCGGCGCGCGTCGGGACATGGGGCAGATCGATGCGGCCATCGTGACCCTCCAGGGGCCGGAGCTGGCGTCGAACTCGGTGCAGCCGTGGACCGCGCGACTGCGGTACGCCTACGCCGACGCGCTGCTGACCGCCGGGCGCGAAGCCGAGGCGCGCGAGTGGTTCGCCAAGGCGATTGAGGCCGACAAGGATGGTTTGACGGACGCTTCGGACCGGCTCGCCCAGCTCGATGGTGTCGACTTCGTCGATGCCCTCGACGAGGAGAGGGACGAATCCGGGGAGTCCTCGGAGTCTCGTGTGTCCGGTGAATCCAGTGAGTCGAAGGCCGTGGCCGATGCCGATGCCGTGGCGGACGACGTCGCGGGCGGCGAGAGCGGCGTGGAGCCTGTTGAGGGCGACAAGGACTGACTGAGTCCCCTCGTGTTGTGAGTAAGGGCGGCACCCCCGACGGGGTGCCGCCCTTACGCGTTTCCGGGGGCTCAGCTCAGGTCGAGGCTGCGCAGGACCAGGCCCGTCGCCGGCTTCGGGCCGAACGAGGTGGACTTGCGGGGCATCGTGACGCCCTGGCGGGCCAGGTCCCGGACGACTTCTTCCCGTACCGGATGCATCAGGACGGCCGTGCCGCCGTGGCGCTCCGCCTGGGTGACGGCGGCCTCCGTGTCGTGGATGTACGCGATGTCCTCGGGGGCGTCGGGGATCGACCACACGTGGTCGAGGAGGGTCGCGTGCAGGACCGTCGCGTCCAGGCTCCGCCAGGCCTCGGGACGGCCGGCCGGGATCGTACGGGACAGCAGGGCCTCGTCGGGACGGTCGATGAGGTGGTACGCGCCGTCTCCCGCCAGGAGGAAGGCGTTGCCGGCGGTCGCCGCCGCCGCGAGGGCCTCCAGGGCGTGGGGGAGCGGGCCCGGCACCTCGCGGATGCGGAAGGTGGCGGCGACCGCGGCGAGGGCGTCAGCCACGGGGAGGCGGTGCAGGAGGCGGTGGATGGCGCGGACCTGGAGCGGGTAGCGGGCCGTGTCGATGAGGAGCACGAGGCCGGAGGCCCAGGGGCTGCCGGCCGGGTGTTCGTCCTGGAGGCGGAGGTACGTCGCCCAGCGGTGGTGGCCGTCCGCGATGAGTGCCTGGCGGTGGGCCAGGTCCGCAGTCACTTCGGCCAGCTCGGCAGGGTCCGTGAGGGACCACAGGCGATGGCTGAAACCGTCCTCCGTGGTGGTGGCCAGGAGCGGGGAGCGCAGGATGGTGCGCTCGATGACGGCGGTCGAGCCGGTTGCGTTGCCGCCGCTGCGATAGGTCAGCAGGAGCGGTTCGAGGTTGGCGGCGGTGGCGCGCATCAGGGCCGCGCGGTCGGCGACGACGTGCGGCATGACGTCCTCGTGGGGGAGGACGATTCCCTCGGCGGGTGGTGTGAGGGCGAGGGCTCCGATGATGCCGCGCTGGAGGAGGTCGCCCTTGCGCTGCTCATATACGTACAGAGCAGGCTCGGGGTCCGGGGCGAGCACGCCTTCCGTCAGCCAGCGGTGCAGGGTGTCGGCGGCCTGCTTGTTGCGGGTGTCGGGTGTTGAGGCCTGCGGGAGGATCAGGCGGACGATGTTGTACGGGTCGGCCGATTGGAGATGGTGGAGGCCGTCGGGCCGTACGACCACGTCGTACGGCGGGGACGTGACAGCGGCCAGGCCGCTCACTCGCTCGGGGACGTAGCGCAGTCCACGGAACGGGGCCAGGCGCAGGCCGTGGTCCTCCTCGGGCCGACCAGGTGTACTCATTGGTGCATCGTAAGTGGGGTCGCCCGATGAGCGATGATCGGGGGACAAGCACGGATCTAGGAGCGATACGGAATGAGCCAGCAGACCAGGACCCGGCCCGACGCGAGCGCGCGTGCGCTGAGGGAGGCGTACGACACGGCTCTGCTGGATCTGGATGGTGTCGTGTACGCGGGCGGTGAGGCCATCGCGCACGCGGTGGACGCGCTCGGGGTGGCCCGGGAGGGCGGGATGCACCTCGCGTATGTGACCAACAACGCGCTGCGGACGCCCGACGCGGTGGCGGAGCATCTGACGGAGCTCGGGGTGCCGGCTCGGGCTTCCGATGTGATCACGTCGGCGCAGGCGGTTGCCCGGCTGATCGCCGATCAGGTTCCGGCTGACTCGCGGGTGTTGGTGGTCGGTGGGGACGGGCTGCGGGTGGCGCTGCGCGAGCGCGGGCTGGTGCCTGTGGAGTCGGCCGACGACGATCCGGTGGCCGTGGTGCAGGGGTACGGCGGGCCCGATCTGGCGTGGGGCCGGTTCGCGGAGGCGTCGTACGCCGTGGCGCGGGGGCTACCGTGGTTCGCGTCCAATACCGACCTGACGATTCCCAGTGCGCGGGGGATCGCGCCGGGCAACGGTGCGGCGGTGGAGGTCGTACGGATCGCCACCGGCGCCGAGCCGCAGGTGGCGGGCAAGCCGCTGCCGCCGATGCACCGGGAAACGATTCTGCGGACCGGGGCCGAGCGGCCGCTGGTGGTCGGGGACCGGCTGGACACGGACATCGAGGGTGCGAACGTGGGCGGCGTGGACTCGCTGCTCGTGCTGACCGGGGTGACGGACGCCGCGCAGCTGCTGGCGGCGGCGCCCAAGTACCGGCCTACGTATGTGGACGCGGATCTGCGGGGCTTGCTCACCGGGCAGCCGGAAGTGGCCGGGACCGACGGCGGGTTCGTGTGCGGTGGGTGGACCGCTGCCGTGCGGGACGGCGAGCTGGTGGCCGAGGGGGAGGGCGCGGCGCTGGACGGGCTGCGGGCGCTGTGCGCGGCGGCCTGGACGTACGCCGGGGACGGGGCGTGCGGGCTGGACGCGGGCAAGGCGCTTGACCGGGTGGGGCTTTAGGGGGTCCTGCGGAGCCGTTCCCCTGCCGGCCGCTTGCCGCAGTGACACTTTGCGGCTCCGCGTCAGGGGCGCTGCACCGGACCCCGCTCTCCCTTGCCGGTCCCTTCGGCGAGGGAAGAGATGCGAGGGTAGGCTAACCTAACTCCGTGTTGGTTGAGAGTTCGCCCAAGCAGAGCGCGGTGCAGGCCCCGTCGGCCCCCGCGCCCCGGAAACGCAATGCCGTACGTGCCATGGGGCTGTTCGTCTCCATCGGCGTGCTGCTGCTGGTCGTCGTCGCGAGTATCGCCATCGGCGCCAAACCGCTCGGGCTGGGCGACGTGTGGCACGGCCTGTTCCACGCCTCCGGCACCGGCAGCGATGTGATCGTCCGGGACGTGCGGGTGCCCCGCACCATCCTGGGCGTGCTCGTCGGTACGGCGCTCGGGCTCTCCGGCGCGGTCATGCAGGGGCTCACCCGCAACCCGCTCGCGGAACCGGGAATCCTGGGCGTGAACGCGGGGGCCGCGGCCGCCGTCGTCTCCGCCATCAGCTTCTTCGGCGTCAGCTCGCTGACCGGATATGTCTGGTTCTCGTTCGTCGGCGCGGGAGTTGTCTCCGTGCTGGTCTACATCCTGGGCGGCAGCCGCGGCGCGACACCCGTACGGCTCGCGCTCGCCGGCACCGCCGCGACCGCCGCGCTCTACGGCTACGTCAACGCCGTACAGCTGATGGACTCGGCCGCGCTGGAGCAGATTCGTTTCTGGACCGTCGGCTCGCTGGCCTCCGCCGACATGGAGATCATCGGCAAGGTGTGGCCGTTCATCGCCGTCGGTGTGGTGCTCGCGCTGCTCATCGCGCGGCCGCTCAACGCGATGGAGATGGGCGAGGACACGGCGAGGGCGCTGGGCGCGCATCTGACGCGTACGCGCGTACTCGCGATGGTCGCCGTGACGCTGCTGTGCGGCGCCGCGACCGCCGCCTGCGGGCCGATCGTCTTCATCGGGCTGATGGTGCCGCACCTCGTGCGGACCATCACCGGGCCCGACATGCGCTGGATCCTGCCGTACTCCGCCGTGCTCTCGCCGGTGCTGCTGCTGGGCTCGGACGTCATCGGGCGGATCGTAGCCCGGCCCTCCGAACTCCAGGTCGGCATCGTCACCGCGCTGGTCGGCGGGCCCGTGTTCATCCATCTCGTACGCCGCCGGAAGATGGCCCAACTGTGACTGTTACTTCTCCTTCGCGTACTTCGCCTACTTCGCGTCCTTCGCGGACGCGGGCATCGCGCGCGATACGCACCCGCGGAGGGTTCTCCTTCCGGTTCGAGCCCCGGGCCATCCTCGCCACGCTGCTGCTCATCACGGCGGCGCTGGGCATGGGGGTCGTGCTCATCGGCAGCGGCGACTTCCCGATGTCGCCGGGCGATGTCGTACGTACGCTCCTCGGAAACGGCACCTCGTCGCAGGAATTCATCGTGACCGAGCTGCGCGTGCCGCGGGTCGTCGTCGCGCTGCTCGTCGGTGCGGCGCTCGGGGCGTCCGGGGCGGTCTTCCAGTCCATCTCCCGCAATCCGCTGGGCAGTCCGGACGTGATCGGCTTCGGGCAGGGTGCGACGGCCGGCGCGCTCGTCGTGATCGTGCTGTTCAAGGGCAACGCCTTCGCCGTGACGGGCGGCGCGCTCGTCGGCTGTCTGCTGACGGGAGCCGCCGTCTACTTCCTCGCGTGGAAGCGGGGCGTGCACGGCTTCCGGCTGGTGCTTGTCGGTATCGGCGCGGCCGCCATGCTGACAGCGCTCAACCACTACCTGATCACCAAGGCCAGCATCGTCGACGCGACCCGGGCCACGGTGTGGATGACGGGCTCGCTCGACGGGCGTGGGTGGGAGCAGGCCTGGCCGCTGCTCGGCGTGTGCGTCGTCCTCATTCCGCTGGTACTGGGGCACGGCCGGTCGCTGCGCATGATGGAGATGGGTGACGACGCGGCGTACGCGCTCGGGGTGAGCGTCGAACGCGCCCGGCTGGTGCTGATGCTGAGCGCCGTACTGCTCATCGCGGTGGCCACGGCCGCCGCCGGTCCCATCGCCTTCGTGGCGCTGAGCGCGCCGCAGCTCGCCCGCAGGCTGACGCGCTCGCCGGGGGCCAACCTCGGGGCGTCCGTCTGCATGGGGGCCACGCTCCTGGTGATCGCCGACTGGGTCGCCCAGCAGGCGTTCGGGGACACGCAGCTGCCCGTGGGAGTGGTGACCGGGGTGCTCGGCGGCTGCTACCTGCTGTGGCTGCTGGTCACCGAGCGCAAGGCGGGACGTATATGACGAACGAGAAGGATCCCAGGAGCATGCCAGTGCAGCAGCGTCAACCTCAGTCTCAGCGCCTCAGCGCGGAATCCGTGACCCTCGCCTACGACCAGCGGGTCATCGCCGAAGACCTGTCCGTCGAGATACCGGACCATTCGTTCACGGTCATCGTCGGGCCGAACGCGTGCGGCAAGTCGACGCTGCTGCGGGCCCTTTCGCGGATGCTCAAGCCGACGCGGGGGCGGGTGCTCCTGGACGGGAACGCGATCGGTTCCATGCCCGCGAAGAAGGTCGCCAAGACGCTGGGGCTGCTGCCGCAGTCGTCCATCGCACCCGACGGGATCACAGTCGCGGACCTGGTGGCGCGCGGCCGTTACCCGCACCAGGGGGTACTGCGGCAGTGGTCGCCGGAGGACGAGCGGATCGTCGAGGAGTCGATGGACTCGACGGGCGTCGGGGCACTGGCCGACCGTTACGTCGACGAGCTGTCGGGCGGGCAGCGGCAGCGCGTCTGGATCGCGATGGCCCTGGCCCAGCAGACACCGTTGCTGCTGCTCGACGAGCCGACGACCTTCCTCGACATCCAGCACCAGATCGACGTCCTCGACCTGTGCGCGGAGCTGCACGAGACGCAGGGGCGCACCCTTGTCGCCGTACTGCACGACCTGAACCATGCCGCGCGTTACGCAACGCACCTGATCGCCATGCGGGACGGCGAGATCGTCGCGCAGGGGCCGCCGGCCGAGGTGGTCACGGCGGAGCTGGTGGAGCGGGTCTTCGGACTGCGCTGCCAGGTCATCGACGACCCGGAGACCGGGACGCCGCTGGTGGTGCCGGCGGCGCGGAAGGCGCGCGGCGGGCGGGCGGCGGCTGCCCCTACGTCCGCTACAGCAGCTTCCTGAGGCGGATCAGGTCACGGAAGCCGGCTTCGAGCCTGACCCGGCCCGAGGCCCAGGACCTGGCGAAGTTCAGCTCACCGCCGACCAGGGCGACCAGTTCGTCGCCGGTCATGGCGAGGCGGATCTCGGCGCGCTCGCGCGGGGGACCGTCGAAGGTGTCCCGTACGTCGATCCGGCCGTCCGCGAGACGGCCGGTGAACGTGACATCCAGATCCGTGATGTGACAGCTCAGGGAACGGTCGAGCGACGCGGCGCTGCGTACGCCGTCGTCGTCGGCCTGAGCCAGGTTGTCCGAAAGTTTGTCGAGTGCGCTGCGGCACTCCTCCATCGTTGCCATCGGGATCGACGGTACCCCAGGGCTTCGCGGTAGCGTCGGGGCATGAACGACGAGGACGACGAGGTCGAGGACAAGGACGAGACGGCTGGAGCCACCGTCACCGCGGTGTACGACCCGGCCGCACCGGCGCCTCTCGGGGTGGAGCGCGCCCCCACCGGGCACGCCGGCGTCGACGCGCTGCTGGAGCGGCTGGGCGACGCCGACCACCTCCCGGCGGACGGGCACATCGAGGTGTACGAGGATGTACACCGGGGACTGCGTGAGGCGCTGACCGCGCTGGACGCACGACCGGGACCTCCGGCGCCCCTTTCCTCGTACGACAACAGGAGCTGAACCGATCGTGGCAGGAGTCGCGCGCCGACGCCTCGACGCCGAGCTGGTCCGCCGGAAACTCGCACGCTCACGGGAGCACGCGAGCCAGCTGATCGCCGCAGGGCGGGTGAAGGTGGGCGGCGCCGTCGCGACCAAGGCCGCCACGCAGGTCGAGACCAGCGCCGCGGTCGTGGTGCTCAAGGACGAGAACGACCCCGACTACGTCTCGCGGGGCGGCCACAAGCTGGCCGGCGCGCTGGCGGCGTTCGTACCGCTGGGGCTGAAGGTCGAGGGGCGGCGGGCGCTCGACGCCGGGGCCTCGACCGGTGGGTTCACCGATGTGCTGCTGCGCGCCGGGGCCCGGCAGGTCGTCGCCGTCGACGTCGGATACGGCCAGCTCGCCTGGTCGCTGCAGTCCGATGAACGCGTGAGCGTCAAGGACCGTACCAACGTGCGGGAAATGACACTCGACACGATTGACGGGGAGGCGGTCGACCTGATCGTCGGTGATCTGTCCTTCATCCCGCTGGGACTGGTCCTGCCGGCACTGGTGCGGTGCGCCGCGCCGGACGCCGATCTCGTGATGATGGTGAAGCCGCAGTTCGAGGTGGGCAAGGACCGCCTGGGCAGCGGCGGCGTCGTACGCAGCCCCGAGCTCCGGGCCGAGACGGTACGGGCCGTGGCGCGCCAGGCGTGGGAGCTGGGTCTGGGCGTACAGGGCGTCACCGCCAGTCCGCTGCCCGGGCCTTCGGGGAACGTCGAGTACTTTCTGTGGCTCCGGGCCGGTGCTCCCGAGCTCGACCCGGCGGATGTTGACCGTGCAGTGGCGGAGGGGCCGAGTTGACAACGACGACAGCTATTACAGGCACGACGACCAGCAGATCTGCTGAGTCTTCCGACGCGGCACGTACGGTTTTCCTGCTCGCGCACACCGGGCGGCCCGCGGCGATCCGCAGCGCGGAACTGGTCGTACAGGGGCTGCTGCGGAGCGGTATCGGCGTGCGCGTGCTGGCGGCAGAGGCGGCCGATCTGCCGCTGCCGCCGTCCGTCGAGACGGTGGCGGAAGCGTCGCCCGCCGTACTCGACGGCTGTGAACTGCTGATCGTCCTCGGGGGAGACGGGACGCTGCTGCGCGGCGCCGAGTTCGCGCGCGCCTCCGGGGTGCCGATGCTCGGCGTCAACCTCGGCCGGGTCGGCTTCCTCGCGGAGGCCGAGCGGGACGACCTGGACAAGGTGGTCGACAGGGTCGTCACGCGTGCGTACGAGGTCGAGGAGCGCATGACCCTCGACGTGCTCGTGCACAACAACGGTGACATCGTGCACGAGGACTGGGCGCTCAACGAGGCCGCCGTGCAGAAGGTCTCGCCCGAGCGGATGCTCGAAGTCGTCCTGGAGATCGACGGCCGGCCGGTGACCGGGTTCGGCTGCGACGGCATCGTCTGCGCCACCCCGACCGGATCCACGGCGTACGCCTTCTCGGCCGGCGGGCCGGTGGTCTGGCCCGAGGTGGAGGCGCTGCTGATGGTGCCGATCAGTGCTCACGCGCTGTTCGCCAAGCCTCTGGTGACGTCGCCGAATTCGGTGCTGGCGGTGGAGGTGCAGCCGCACACGCCGCACGGCGTGCTGTGGTGCGACGGCCGCAGGACGGTGGAACTGCCCTCCGGTGCGCGGGTGGTGGTGCGGCGGGGCGCCGTGCCCGTACGGCTGGCGCGGTTGCACCACGCGTCGTTCACCGACCGGCTCGTCGCCAAGTTCGCCCTTCCTGTGTCGGGGTGGCGGGGGGCGCCGCACTGAGTGCGGTGTGCTGGGTGTGGTGGGTGCGGTGGGGGCGGGGCGGTGCCCCGCGCAGGGCTGATCGTGTCAATCCAGAACTCATGGATTCACGGATGAGTGCGGGGGCCGTCGCGACGGGGGGCCGGGACCTCGTAAGGTCGTGTCCGTGTTGGAGGAGATGCGGATACGGTCGCTGGGCGTCATTGATGACGCCGTCGTCGAGCTGTCACCCGGGTTCACGGCGGTGACGGGCGAGACCGGCGCGGGCAAGACCATGGTCGTCACGAGTCTCGGGCTGCTGCTCGGTGGGCGTGCCGACCCGGCCCTCGTGCGGATCGGAGCGAAAGCGGCGGTCGTCGAGGGTCGGATCACCATGCCCGCCGACGCGCCCGCCGCCGTACGGGCCCAGGAGGCCGGGGCCGAACTCGACGACGGGGCGCTGCTGGTCAGCAGGACCATCTCGGCCGAGGGACGTTCGCGAGCCCATGTGGGCGGTCGCTCGGTGCCGGTGGGGCTCCTCGCGGAGCTGGCCGACGACCTCGTCGCCGTACACGGGCAGACCGATCAGCAGGGGCTGCTGCGGCCCGCCCGGCAGCGGCAGGCGCTCGACCGGTACGCGGGGGACGCCGTCGCCGTACCCCATGCGAAGTACGCGGCCGCGTACCGGCGGCTGCGGACGGTCGCGGTGGAACTGGACGAGCTGACCACGCGGGCGCGTGAGCGCGCGCAGGAGGCGGATCTGCTGCGCTTCGGACTCGACGAGATCGCGGCGGTCGATCCGCGGGCGGGCGAGGACGTCGAACTCGCCGCGGAGGCGGAGCGGCTGGGGCACGCCGAGGCGCTGGCTTCGGCGGCTTCCGTCGCGCACGCCGCGCTCGCCGGGAACCCCGAGGACCCGGAGAGCCTCGACGCGAACACGCTGGTCGCCGGGGCGCACCGGGCGCTCGACGCGGTGCGGTCACATGATCCGGCGCTTGCTGTGCTCGCTGAGCGGATCGGTGAGATCGGGATTC
This sequence comes from Streptomyces sp. ISL-99, assembly GCF_018614005.1. Taxonomy (NCBI): domain Bacteria; kingdom Bacillati; phylum Actinomycetota; class Actinomycetes; order Kitasatosporales; family Streptomycetaceae; genus Streptomyces; species Streptomyces sp. ISL-99. Next base: position 19,623 of record NZ_JAGGPC010000087.1, on the reverse strand, counting down.
TGCTGGGTGACGTGGCGGGGGAGCTGGCCGGTTACGCGGACAACCTCGACGCCGATCCGCTGCGGCTGTCCGCCGTGGAGGAACGGCGGGCGGCGCTCACCCAGCTCACGCGCAAGTACGGCGAGGATGTCGGGGCGGTGCTCGCCTGGGCCCAGGACGGTGCCGCGCGGCTCACCGAGCTGGAGGGTGACGACGACCGGATCGGTGAGCTGACGGCCGAGCGGGACGCGTTGCGGGACGAACTCGCGGGACTGGCGCAGGCGTTGACCGACGCGCGTACGGAGGCGGCGAAGAGGTTCGCCGACGCGGTCACCGATGAACTGGCGTCGCTCGCCATGCCGCATGCCCGCGTCACGATCGATGTCCGGCAGACCGAGGACCCCGAGGGGGTCGAGGTCGGTGGCCGTCTGGTGGCTTATGGGGCTTCCGGGGTCGATGAGGTCGAGCTGCTGCTCGCGCCTCATCCCGGCGCTCAGCCCCGGCCGATCGCCAAGGGGGCCTCGGGCGGTGAACTCTCCCGGGTGATGCTGGCGGTGGAGGTCGTATTCGCCGGGTCCGACCCCGTACCGACCTATTTGTTCGACGAGGTCGACGCGGGTGTGGGCGGCAAGGCGGCGGTCGAGGTCGGGCGGCGGCTGGCGAAGCTGGCGAAGTCGGCGCAGGTGATCGTGGTGACGCACCTGCCGCAGGTCGCGGCGTTCGCCGATCGGCAGTTGCTGGTGGAGAAGACGGTCGACGGGTCGGTCACCAGGAGCGGGGTCACCGTGCTGGAGGGCGAGGACCGGGTACGGGAGCTTTCGCGGATGCTGGCGGGGCAGGAGGACTCGGAGACCGCCCGGGCGCACGCGGAGGAGTTGCTGGCGGCTGCGCGGAGCGACGCGTAGTGGGTGGCGTGGTGTCCGTCGTTGGGCGCGTGCGGGGTGCGTGCCCCGCGCGTCCCGCACCCTCCCGTAGGTGGTGCTTCCGTCACCGACACGGGTGAGCACGCGCTCGGGAGGCTCGCGGTGCGAGGGGGAACGGGGACCGTGATCACTCTTGTGGGTGATGCGGTGAGGTACGACCAGGGGGCCGACCCTTTCGTGGTGCCGGAACGCGCGTGCGGGCTGGCATTCTGGGCGGCGCAGTAAGTCCGCCGTTCGACGCCGACTCAGGAGCTCCGACCGACGTGAGCAGCACCCCGGTCCCGCCGTACGGCCAGTCGCCGCTGAGCGTGGTCCAAGTCCTCGGCGGCGGCAGCGCGGGCAGCAGCGCGCACGTCAGGTCGCTCGCCGCGGGGCTGGTCGCGCATGGTCTGCGGGTGAGTGTCTGCGCCCCGGCGGGGCTTGAGGCGGCGTACGACTTCGGTGGTTCCGGGGCGCGCTTCGTCTCCGTACCCCGGCGCAGTGATCCTGCCGCCGTGGCGGCGCTGCGGGCGGCCTGTTCCGGGGCCGACCTTGTGCACGCCCACGGGCTGCACGCCGCCGTGCGGAGCGCGCTGGCGCTGCGGGGGCGGCGGATTGCGCTTGTTGTCACCTGGCACAGCCGGGCGGACGACGACGGTGCGCGCGGTCATGTGGTGCGCCTGCTGGAGCGGAGGGCTGCCAGGGCGGCCGCGGTGGTGCTGGGGACGTCGTCCGACCTCGTCGACCGGGCCCGCAGCCGAGGTGCGCGCGACGCGCGGCTCGCGCCGGTCAGCGTGCCCGCGCCGTGTCCGCCCGCGAACGTTCCCGAGAGCAAGGCACGTGCGGACCTCGGTGCCGTCGACCGGCCCTTGGTCATGGCCGTCGGGAGGCTCGTGCGGAACGGGGGGTACGGGGTCCTCCTTGACGCGGCCCGCGCCTGGCGCGATCTGGTGCCCACGCCGCTGCTGGTCATCGCCGGTGAGGGAAGCGAACGGGGCGCCCTTCAGCGGCGTATCGAGTCCGAGTCGCTGCCCGTGAAGCTCATTGGCCGCCGTGAGGACATCGGTGAGCTGCTCGCCGCCACCGACGTCGCGGTGCTCACCAGCCGGTGGGAGGGGCGGTCCGTGCTGGCCCAGGAGGCGCTGCGCGCCGGAGTACCGCTCGTCGCCACGGCGGTCGGCGGGGTGCCCGAGCTGGTCGGGGACGCGGCTGAGCTTGTTCCGTACGGGGACAGCGAGGCGCTCGCCAGTGTCGTTCTCCGGCTGCTGGGCGACCCGGCCAGGCGGCTGTGGCTGGCTGAGGCGGGCAAGGCGCAGGCCGCCACCTGGCCCACCGAGGACGAGACGGTGGCGCAGGTGCTGAGTGTGTACGACGAGCTGACCGGCTAGGGCCTGCCAGGCGTCGCGGCCCCGGCCTTGAGCCGCCGGACAGGCCCTAGGTGGTGTGGCGGCGGGCGCGCAGGGCGAGGCTCAGGGCCAGGACCGTCTGGGGGTCGTCCAGGTCCGTGCCGAGGAGCTCGGAGATGCGGGCCAGGCGGTTGTAGAGGGTCTGGCGGTTGAGGTGCAGCTCGCGGGCTGTTTCCGCCTTGCGTCCCGCGTGAGCGAGATACGTCTGCAAGGTGGGGAGCAGGGGCGGGCGGGACGTGCGGTCGTGGTCGCGGAGAGGGCCGATCGCCCGGTCCACGAAGGCCGCCAGGTCCGGGTGCTCGCGCAGGCGCCACAGGAGCAGGTCGATGTCGAGGCGCCGGGCGTCGTACCAGGGGCGGTCCGAGAGGCCCTGGGCCGCTGTGGCTGTTTCCGCCGCGTGGCGCAGGCCCGCCGATGCCGCCGTCCAGCCGCCGGCCACGCCGACGACCACTACGGGAGGGTGGGCGCCCGCCCGTTCCAGGCCTGCTCTTTCGACCCCGGCGCGCAGGGCCGCTGCCACGCGGTCGGCGACCGCCGTACGTTCTGATTCGGAGCGCAGGCCCAGGAGGAGGGGTACGCGGCCTTCCACGGGGCGTACGCCGAGGAGCACCGGTACGCCGACCGCCGAGAGCTCCTCCAGGACGGCCCGCGCCAGCACCGCCCAGTTGCCCGCAGGTGCCAGCTCGGCCGCCAGCCGCATCACGACGGGGAGCAGGGGGCCCTCGCCCGGCTTGAAGCCGAGCACCCTGGCCTGCGTGGGTGCGTCGTCGGCGGCGATGCGGCCCTCGGCGAGGTCGGTGAGGAAGTCGCCGCGGCCACGTGCGGCGAGTTCCTCTTCCTGGCGTGCCTGCATCAGGACCACCGCGAGGATTCCGGCCGCCCGCTCGGCTGCGATCCGGTGGACGGGAAGGAGTGGGGACGAGACCGCGAGGAGCGCGATCCTGGCCCGTACCGCCCCCGTGCCGTGGCCGCCGCCCGGCACGTCCACGAGCACGCCGTTCGCGGGCGGGCCCTCCTCGCGTGCCTCGCGCTGACCGCGCAGGCCCTCCCACACCTGGAGCGGGTCGGCGCACGCCTCGCCCAATTCGGGCGCGGCGGCGTACAGGAGCTGTCCGTCCGCCGTCTCCAGGAAGACCGGGTTGGCGGTGAAGTCCGCCAGGATGCCGAGGACCTGGGGAATTCCGCCGCCACCGAGCAGCGCCTCCGTACAGCGCCGGTGGACTTCCTCGGCGCGCCGCAGCAGGGTGTAGTGGCCGTTGACGATCTCGGTGTGGACCTCTTCGGTCACCGATACGAACGGCACCTCCCGGTGCAGCTGTACGAGCGGCAGCCCGGCCGCCCGCGCGGTCTCCACGATCGTCGAGGGGAGGCGGCTGAAGCGCGGGCCCAGTTCGACGACCAGGGCGGCGATGCCCCGGTCCGCGAGGCGGCGTACGAAAGCGCGCTGCTCGGCGGGGCGCGTACCGAGGCCGAGGCCGGTCGTCAGGAGCAGTTCGCCGCCCTTGAGCAGCGAGGCGATGTTCGGCACCTCACCGGCGTGCACCCAGCGCACCGTGCGGTTCAGCCGGTCGGCGCAGGCGACGACCTCGGGAAGCCCGCCGCGGAGCCCCGGCAGCTCCAGTGCCCGCTGCACGGTGATGCCGCCTTGCGTTTCCACTGCGATGTACCTCGTGACGTTGTTCCTGCCGTGCCCCGGGAAAGCACCGCATTCGGTGGACGCTACCCGCGTGGCCGTTCCAGGAACATCACCCTGCGGTTACGGGACAGATCTCGCGGCCCTCCGGCCCGACAACTCGTCGCTCCATCAACGCTTTTGAGTGACCCCGTGTCGATTGTGGTCTGCGTCACCCGGGCCAAGACTGTCGCCCCCGTACAAGAGAGAGGGCGCGGCATGTCTGACAAACCCGCACGTGAAGTCCAGCGGCTCAAGGCGAATTCCGTCGGACTCGTCGGTGTGGTCTTCATGGCGGTCGCGACCGCGGCGCCGATCACCGCGATGACCGGAAATCTCCCCATCGCCGTCGGCTTCGGCAACGGAACGGGCGCTCCCGCCGGCTATCTCTTCGCGACCCTCGTCCTGACCGTCTTCTCGGTCGGATACGTCGCCATGGCGAAGCGCATCACCGCCGCGGGCGCCTTCTACGGTTACATCTCGCACGGCCTCGGCCGCATCGCCGGCATGGCGTCCGGGATGCTCGCCGTCCTCGCGTACATCGTCTTCGAGGCGTCGATCGTCGGCATCTTCGCCTACTTCGGCCAGACGACCGTCGCCGACCAGCTCGGTGTCGACATTCCCTGGATCGTGTACGCCGCCGGGATGCTCGCCGTCACGGGCGTTCTCGCGTACTTCGACATCAACATCACCGCCAAGGCGCTCGGCGTCATGCTCGTCGCCGAGATCGCGGTGCTTTTCGCGGTGGCTACCGCCGTCCTGCTCGCGGGCGGCGGCCCCGACGGCATCCCCCTCGAACCCATCAACCCGGTCAACGCCTTCACCGGCACGTCGGCGGGGCTCGGTCTCTTCTTCGCCTTCTGGTCGTGGGTCGGCTTCGAGTCGACGGCCATGTACGGCGAGGAGTCCCGCGACCCGAAGCGTGTCATCCCCCGCGCGACCCTGATCTCGGTGGTCGGAGTGGGGCTCTTCTACATCTACGTCTCCTGGATGACGATCGCCGGAAACGGCCTGGACGGTTCGGTCAAGGTCTCGTCGTCCGCATCCCCGCTCGACCTCTTCTTCCATCCGACGCAGGCGTTCATCGGGGCGTGGGCTGTCGACGCGTTCCAGTGGCTGCTGCTCACGGGTTCGTTCGCCTGCGGCATGGCGTTCCACCAGTGCGCGTCGCGCTACCTGTACGCCATCGGCCGCGAGGGCTTCCTGCACCCGGCCCTCGGACGTACGCACCGCTCGCACGGTTCGCCGTACATCGCGTCGTACGTCCAGTCCGGCATCGCCACCCTGCTCGTGGCCGCGTTCTGGCTCGCCGGTGAGGACCCGTACGTCCATCTGTACACACTGCTGGCGATCCTCGGCACGATGGCGATCCTCATCGTCCAGACGCTCTGCTCGTTCGCGGTGATCGGCTACTTCCGCAAGAACCACCCGGAGGACCGGCACTGGTTCAAGACCTTCACCGCTCCGCTCCTCGGCGGCATCGGCATGATCGCCGTCGTCGTCCTGCTCGTGCTCAACATGGAGACCGCGGCCGGACTCGCCGCCGACTCCCTCTTCTTCAAGCTGATCCCGTGGATCGTCGGACTGGTCTTCTTCGGCGGCCTGGGACTCGGTTTCCATCTCAAGGCCAAGCAGCCCGACCGGTACGCCATCATCGGCCGCATCGTCCTCGAGGACGCGGTCGAGCGCACCGACGACAGCCAGCCCAGTCAGCCAGCCGCGACCGTCTGAGGAGCCTTCCCATGTCCCGTACGCACGTGATGCACGCACTGCGGCAGCTCGCCGCACAGCACGCAGCCGCCCGCAGGCTGCGCATGCCCGCCGCCGAGGTCCGCGGCTCCAGCCGCCGTGAACTCCTCGGCCGGGCCGCCGCGCTCGGCCTCGGTACGGTCCTGGCGGGCCCGGCGGTCACCGCCGCACAGGCGGCGCCCGTGAGGGCAGCCGTACAGGGCGCGGGGGCCCCCAGAGTCGCCGTGGTCGGCGCGGGCATAGCCGGCCTCACCGCCGCGCTGACCCTCGCGGACGCGGGCCTCGGCTGCACGCTCTACGAGGCGAACCCCGACCGGGTCGGCGGCCGCATGTGGACCCAGCGGGGCCACTGGGCGTACGGGCAGAGCTCCGAGATCGGCGGGGAGCTGATCGACACCAGCCACAAGAAGACCCTCGAACTGTGCCGCCGTTTCAGCCTGCCGACGGAGGACTTCCTGGGCGGTGGGCCCAACGGGGCGGAGGAGGTGCTCTGGTTCAACGGGACGTACTACCCGCGCGAGCAGGCCGACGAGGACTTCAAGGACGTCTTCCAGGCGCTCCACCGCGACCTCCAGGAAGCGGGCGAGGTGAAGTGGAACCAGAGCACCCCGGCCGGCACGGCTCTCGACAACATGTCGATCCATGAATGGATCGACTCCCGCGTGCCCGGCGGGCACTCCTCGCAGCTCGGACGCTTCATCGACGTTGCCTACAACGTCGAGTACGGCGTCGAGACGACCGAGCAGTCGGCCCTCGCGCTGGTGCTGCTGATGGGCTACCAGCCGAACCCGGGCCACTTCAACGTCTGGGGCCTGTCCAACGAGCGCTACCACATCACCGGCGGCAACGACCAGCTCCCGCGCGCCATCGCGAGGTGCCTGCCCGCCGGCACGATCCAGATGGGCAAACAGCTCACGGCGGTAAGGGCCAACGCCAATGGCACCCAGACCCTTACCTTCACCGACGCGGGAACGACCACGAGCGTCACCGCGGACCACACCATCCTGTGCGTTCCGCTGCCGGTCCTCCAGCGCCTCGACCTCTCGGCCGCCGGGTTCGATCCGCTCATGACGAACCTGGTGCGCGATGCCCGTATGGGGAACTGCACGAAGCTCAACATGCAGTTCTCGTCGCGTCCGTGGCGCGGCGAAGGCCCCTGGCCCGGCGTGTCGGCGGGCGACTGCTTCACCGACAGCGACGTACAGCAGACCTGGGACACCACCAAGATCCAGCCCGGGACCGGCGGCATCCTCATCCAGTACGGCAGCGGCCGGCTGGCCAAGGCGCTCACGCCGGGCACGCCCTTCGCCACCGAGTCGGACCCGTACGTACGGGATCTCGCCGCGCGCCGTTCCCGTGAAGTGGACGCGTTCTTCCCGGGAACGTCGAAGGCCTGGACCGGGAAGGCCCAGCTGTCCGCCTGGCACCGCAACCCGTACGCCCTCGGCGCGTACTCGTACTGGCCCATCGGCTATCTGCACCGGTACGCCGGCTACGAAGGCACCCCACAGGGGAACATCCACATCGGCGGTGAGCACTGCAGCTACGACTTCCAGGGATTCATGGAAGGCGGCGCGACCGAAGGGGAACGCGCCGCCCGCCAGGTGATCGGCAAGCTGGCCTAGACCGGCCCGCCGGCCCGGTCAGCCGCCGTACGCACCACTCGCCGTCAGCCGCAGTGCCGTGTCGATCAGCGGCACGTGGCTGAAGGCCTGCGGGAAGTTGCCGACCTGGCGCTGCAGCCTGGAGTCCCACTCCTCGGCGAGCAGCCCCAGGTCGTTCCGCAGCCCCAGCAGCTTCTCGAAAAGCTTTCGCGCCTCGTCGACCCGCCCGATCATCGCCAGGTCGTCGGCGAGCCAGAACGAGCACGCCAGGAACGCGCCCTCGTCGCCCTCCAGGCCGTCCAGGCCCGCGTCCTCACCCTTGGTCGGGTAGCGCAGTACGAAACCGTCCTCCGTGGACAGTTCGCGCTGGATCGCCTCGATCGTGCCGATGACCCGCTTGTCGTCGGGCGGCAGGAAACCCATCTGCGGAATGAGCAGCAGAGAGGCGTCCAGCTCCTGCGACCCGTACGACTGCGTGAAGGTGTTGCGCTCCGGGTCGTAGCCCTTCTCGCACACGTCGCGGTGGATCTCGTCGCGCAGCTCGCGCCACTTCTCGACCGGGCCGTCCGCGTCGCCCATCTCGATCAGCTTGATCGTCCGGTCGACGGCGACCCAGGCCATCACCTTGGAGTGCACGAAGTGGCGGCGCGGCCCGCGCACCTCCCAGATGCCCTCGTCCTTCTCGTTCCAGTGGTCTTCCAGGTAGCGGATCAGCTTGAGCTGGAGCAGCGAGGCGTAGTCGTTGCGCGTCAGACCCGTCATGTGGGCCAGGTGCAGCGCCTCCGTGACCTCGCCGTAGACGTCGAGCTGCAGCTGGTGCGCCGCGCCGTTCCCGACCCGTACCGGAGTCGAATTCTCGTAGCCCGGCAGCCAGTCCAGCTCCGCCTCGCCCAGCTCGCGCTCGCCCGCGATCCCGTACATGATCTGGAGGTTCTCCGGGTCGCCCGCGACCGCGCGCAGCAGCCACTCGCGCCAGGCGCGCGCCTCTTCGCGGTAGCCGGTGCGCAGCAGCGACGACAGGGTGATCGCTGCGTCGCGCAGCCAGGTGTAGCGGTAGTCCCAGTTGCGTACGCCGCCGATCTCCTCCGGCAGTGACGTCGTCGGCGCGGCGACGATGCCGCCGGTCGGGGCGTACGTCAGCGCCTTGAGGGTGATCAGGGAGCGGACCACGGCCTCGCGGTAGGGCCCGTGGTACGTGCACTGCTCGACCCAGTCGCTCCAGAACTCGGCGGTCGCCTCCAGCGAGGCCTCGGGCTCCGGCAGCGGCGGCTCCTCCTTGTGCGAGGGCTGCCAGCTGATGGTGAAGGCGATCCGCTCTCCGGGCGCGACGACGAAATCGGAGTACGTCGTGAGGTCCTTGCCGTGCGTCTCGACGTCGGCGTCGAGCCACACCGAGTCGGGACCGGCGACGGCGACCGTGCGCGTGTCGACCTTGTGGACCCAGGGCACCACACGGCCGTAACTGAAACGCATCCGCAGCGCGGAGCGCATGCGCACCCGGCCGCTGACGCCCTCGACGATCCGGATCACCTGGGGGGCGCCGTCGCGCGGCGGCATGAAATCGGTCACCCTGACCGTGCCGCGCGGGGTGTCCCACTCGGATTCGAGGATCAGGGAGTCCCCGCGGTAGCGGCGGCGGGTGGCCGCCGGTGGCCCGGCGTCGGCCGCGTGCGCGGGCCCGATCCGCCAGAACCCGTGTTCCTCGGTGCCGAGCAGCCCGGCGAAAATGGCGTGTGAGTCGAAGCGGGGAAGGCACAGCCAGTCGATCGTGCCGTCCCTGCAGACCAGTGCCGCTGTCTGCATGTCTCCGATAAGTGCGTAGTCCTCGATGCGCCCGGCCACGTTGCAATCTCCAGTCGAACGGCCACGTTCGCCCCATTGGGGCACTTGCGGTCAGGGGATTTCCGACGAGCTCTTGGTCCCGGGAGCGGGCGGGGATGGTGCCTTCGCCGGCCGGCTCGCAGCGATGTATCCGAGCAGGATACGTCGCAGCCAAGTGCTCTGCGCGACGGTACCGGCAACACGAGTCGGCCGAACGGCCGAGCTAGGGGTGAGTTGTGGGTGAGTTGTGGGCGGGCTTCGGGTGCGCGGCGGCCGACGGTGACGCGTTGTGCGGCGGGAGACGCGGCGCGTGGCCGGAAGCGGCCTCCTTCCGTCGCTGATACCCTGGTACCCCGTGGACCGGTGGCCAGTCTGTGACGATCAGACACCCCGAAACCGCAGCGACGACGCCACCCGGATTCCGGGCCGGCGGCCGGTACGCACCTCACTACGCGACCACGGGAGCCCCCTCTTGGCGATGCCGCCCAAATCCATGACGACCAAGCACATCTTCGTCACCGGGGGTGTCGCCTCCTCCCTCGGTAAGGGCCTGACGGCCTCCAGCCTGGGTGCGCTGCTCAAGGCGCGGGGCCTGCGGGTCACGATGCAGAAGCTCGACCCGTACCTGAACGTCGACCCCGGCACGATGAACCCCTTCCAGCACGGCGAGGTGTTCGTCACCAACGACGGCGCCGAGACCGACCTGGACATCGGCCACTACGAGCGCTTCCTCGACGTCGACCTCGACGGCTCGGCCAACGTCACCACCGGCCAGGTCTACTCGCAGGTGATCGCCAAGGAGCGGCGCGGCGAGTACCTCGGTGACACCGTGCAGGTCATTCCGCACATCACCAATGAGATCAAGCACCGCATCCGGCGCATGGCGACCGACGACGTCGACGTCGTCATCACCGAGGTCGGCGGCACGGTCGGCGACATCGAGTCGCTGCCGTTCCTGGAGACCGTCCGCCAGGTCCGCCACGAGGTGGGCCGCGACAACGTCTTCGTCGTACACATCTCGCTGCTCCCCTACATCGGCCCGTCCGGTGAGCTGAAGACCAAGCCGACCCAGCACTCGGTCTCGGCGCTGCGCAGCATCGGTATCCAGCCGGACGCCATCGTGCTGCGCGCCGACCGCGAGGTGCCGCTGTCCATCAAGCGCAAGATCTCGCTGATGTGCGACGTCGACGAGGGTGCGGTGGTCGCCGCGATCGACGCGAAGTCGATCTACGACATCCCGAAGGTGCTGCACACCGAGGGTCTTGACGCGTACGTCGTCCGGAAGCTGGACCTGCCGTTCCGCGATGTGAACTGGACCCAGTGGGAGGACCTGCTGGACCGCGTCCACAACCCCGACCACGAGGTCACCGTCGCGCTCGTCGGCAAGTACATCGACCTGCCCGACGCGTACCTGTCGGTGACCGAGGCCATGCGCGCCGGCGGTTTCGCCAACAAGGCCCGCGTCAAGGTCAAGTGGGTCACCTCCGACGACTGCAAGACGCAGGCGGGCGCCCAGAAGCAGCTCGGTGACGTCGACGCGATCGTCATCCCGGGCGGCTTCGGCGAGCGCGGCGTCAACGGCAAGGTCGGCGCCATCCAGTACGCCCGCGAGAACAAGATCCCGCTGCTGGGCCTGTGCCTCGGCCTCCAGTGCATCGTCGTCGAGGCCGCGCGCAACCTGGCCGGCATCGAGGACGCCAACTCCACCGAGTTCGACGCGGCGACCGCCCACCCGGTGATCTCCACCATGGAGGAGCAGCTCGCGTACGTCGAAGGGGCGGGCGACCTGGGCGGCACCATGCGCCTCGGCCTCTACCCGGCGAAGCTCGCCGAGGGCTCGATCGTGCGTGAGGTCTACGGCGATCAGCCGTACGTCGACGAGCGCCACCGCCACCGCTACGAGGTGAACAACGCCTACCGCGCGGAGCTGGAGAAGAAGACGGGCATCGTCTTCTCCGGCACGTCCCCGGACAACAAGCTCGTCGAGTACGTCGAGTACCCGCGCGAGGTGCACCCCTACCTCGTCGCCACCCAGGCGCACCCGGAGCTCCGCTCCCGCCCGACCCGCCCGCACCCGCTCTTCGCGGGCCTGGTCAAGGCCGCTGTCGAGCGCAAGACCGGCTCGGCCGGCAAGTAGTCGCAGGAGATACGGTTGCCGGGGTACGGGCCTTTTGGGCCGGTACCCCGGTTTTCTGCTTTCTGCTTTGGGAGGACGCTTTCATGGCCATCAAGGACACCCCCGAGGAGTGGCAGGTCACCGCGACCGCGGTTCCCTTCACGGGCAACAAGACGAGTGTCCGCACCGACGACGTGGTCATGCCCGACGGCAGCGTGGTACGTCGCGACTACCAGGTGCACCCCGGCTCCGTAGCGGTCCTGGCCCTCGACGAGAACGACCGTGTCCTGGTCATCCGCCAGTACCGCCACCCCGTGCGGCACCGGCTCTGGGAGATCCCGGCCGGCCTGCTCGACGTACCCGGTGAGAATCCGCTGAGCGCCGCGGTGCGGGAGCTGTACGAGGAGGCGCACGTCAAGGCCGAGGACTGGCGGGTGCTGGCCGACGTCTACCCGACGCCGGGCGGCTGTGACGAGGCCGTACGCATCTTCTTCGCCCGCGATCTCTCCGACGTCGAGGGCGAGCGCTTCGAGGTCGAGGAGGAAGAGGCGGACATGGAGCACGCGCGGGTCCCGCTCCAGGAACTCGTGCGGGGCGTGCTCGCCGGGGAACTGCACAACACCTGCCTGGCGGTGGGCGTCCTGGCGCTGACCGCCGCGCTCGCGGGCGACGGGATCGACGCCCTGCGTCCGGCCGACGCGCCATGGCCGGCGCGCCCGTTCGAGGCCTGACAGTCGTCTGAAAATCCGCTGATCCGATTGGGTGACCCGCCCGCCGCGCTCCGCACGGTTCGTAGCAGAGCGTGAACTACGCTCGAAGCGCCCGACCGCAGTCGCGGGCGGGTTTGTGCGCAGGCGGACGGGAGCGTGGCCCGTGACGGATCAGGCGGTGGACACCAGCGGCATGGCGGCGGGTTCCGCGGCAGGGCGGACAACGGGCGAGTTCTTCGGCAGAGCGCGTGAGTTGAAGGAGTTGCGCGACGACATCGAGCGGGCGGGCCTCGACACCCTCGCCGGCCGCAAGACGCCCAGGGCCCGCGTGCTGCTGATCGCGGGACGCCCGGGCTCGGGCCGCACCGCCCTCGCCGCCGAACTCGCCGCGAGCCTCGCCGGTGACTACCCCGACGGCACGCTCCGCGCCCGGCTGACCGACCCCGACGGCGAGCGCGTACCCACCGAGCGCACCGCCCGCGCGCTGCTCGACGACCTCGCGGTCCCGGTCCCGCCGGGGGCCGGTGACGACGAGCTGTCCGAGCTGGTCCGCGAGGCACTGTCCGTACGCCGTCTCCTGCTGGTCCTCGACGACGCCGCCGACGCGCAACAGGTCGATCCGCTGCTGCCCGACAACCCGGACTGCCTGGTCGTGGCCACCGCCCGGGGCCCGCTCACCGGCATCCCCGGCGTGCGGCCCTGCACCATCGGCGGCCTGGACACCGGATCCGCCGTCGAACTGCTCGGCCGCTCCACCGGGGCGGTCAGGATCACCGTCGACCCGACGGCGGCCGAATCGCTCGTCGAGGCGTGCGGGGGACAGCCCGCCGCGCTGGCGATGATCGGCGGCTGGCTCGCCGCCAGCCCCAAGGCGTCGGTCGCCGATGTGACGAAGCGGCTGCACGACATTCCCGTCGACCCAAGGCAGCCCACCGGAGCCAGGCCGCTCGCCCGCGCTTTCCGGTTCGTGTACGAGTCGCTGCCGCAGCCCACGGCGCGGATGCTGCGCCTGCTCTCCCTCGCGCCCGCCGGTTTCGTGGACGCGCACACCGCGTCCGCCCTGGCCGGCTGCTCCGTCTCCGGAGCCCAGACGGCACTGGACGACTTCACGGCGCTGGGCCTGCTGCGCCGGGTGGACGGCCGGCAGTACGAGGTGCCCGGCTGCCTCGCGCCCATGATGAAGGCGCTGATGGAGGACCGGGACCGGCCCGCCGAGGTGCAGCTGGCCCGGGCCCGGATGCTGGAGCGGACCGTACGGCAGCTCCAGTCCTGCTGGGCGATCACCGAGCCCGACGGGTCCGCGGCACGCAAGAAGCTGGCGGGACTGCCGCGCGCGCTGCGCTTTCCGAATGTCCCGGCCGCCGGCGAATGGCTGCGGATCCGGCAGCCCGCGCTCCTCGCCTCGGCCCGGATCGCGGTCGAGGACGGCGAGCTCGACACCCTGGCGAGGCGGCTGGTGGCCGCGCTGGTACGGGCGCTGGCGGCACACCGGGGCACCGAAGCGGCGGCTCCCGAGCTGTACGGGCTGCACCGGCTCGTACTCGACGTGGCCGAGCGGTGCGGTCTGCACCGCGAGAAGGCCGCCGCGCTGCTGAATCTCGCGGATCTGGACGCGCGGACGGGGCGTACGCAGGAGGCGCTGACGCGCTACCGGGCGGCGCTGGACGCCGGCCGGGCAGCCGGTGACCCGTACGCGACAGGCCGGGCGATGGAATCCGTAGGCGGCACATATCAGGAACTGGGCGACTGGCAGCGCGCCTCCGACTGGTACGGCCGGGCGCTGGAACAGCGGCTGACGCGCGGCGAACGCGCGGACGCGGCGCGGCTGTACGGGCGGCTCGGGGCCGTACACACCTATGCGGGGCGTTACGGCGAGGCACTGCGCAACTGGCGGGCCTCGGCGGCGGGGCACCGCAGGGTCGGTGATCTGCCGGGCCACGCAAGGGCGTTGAGCGAAGTGGCCAGGGTGCAGGAGTACGCGGGGCGGCCCGAGGAATCGCTGCGCACCTGCCGGGAGGCCGTGGAATGGGCACGGCAGGCCGAGGACGTACGGCTGCACGCGGCGCTGGAGTTGCGGCTCGCGGACACGCTCGACCGGCTGGGGGACCCGGCGGCGGCCCGGCTGCACCGGAACGCTGCGGAGAGACTGCTGGGAGATGAGGGTTCTGCCTACGAAATCCGCAGTACTTCGACGAGAGATTGATGCTTTATAAGGCTAGACAGCTGGAAATCCTTCATTAGACTGGCTCTGCCGCGTCATGCTGCGGTGTTTCCCGGGTGTGCCGTGTGTACCTGGGTATGTATGGCATTGACCCATTTATTCCCCCTGAGCCAAGGACCGTGATCGACGTGAAGGTCGGCATCCCCCGCGAGGTCAAGAACAACGAGTTCCGGGTGGCCATCACCCCCGCAGGCGTGCACGAGCTGGTACGCCACGGCCACCAGGTCTTCGTCGAGCAGAACGCCGGCGCCGGATCTTCGATCACGGACGGTGAGTACGTCGCCGCCGGTGCGCAGATCCTGGCCACCGCCGATGAGGTCTGGGCCACCGCTGACCTGCTGCTGAAGGTCAAGGAGCCCATCGCCGAGGAGTACCACCGCCTCCGCAAGGACCAGACGCTCTTCACCTACCTGCACCTCGCCGCTTCCCGCGAGTGCACGGACGCCCTGCTGGAGTCCGGCACCACGGCCATCGCGTACGAGACGGTGGAGACCGCGAACCGCGCCCTGCCGCTGCTCGCCCCGATGTCCGAGGTCGCGGGCCGGCTGGCTCCGCAGGTCGGCGCGTACCACCTGATGCGCTCGGTCGGCGGCCGCGGTGTGCTGCCGGGCGGCGTCCCGGGTACGGCGGCCGGCGAGGCCGTCGTCATCGGCGGCGGCGTCTCCGGCTGGAACGCCACGCAGATCGCCGTCGGCATGGGCTTCCACGTGACCCTGCTCGACCGTGACATCAACAAGCTGCGCGAGGCCGACAAGGTCTTCGGCACCAAGGTGAAGACGATCGTCTCCAACGCCTTCGAGCTGGAGAAGGCCGTCGTCGAGGCCGACCTCGTCATCGGCGCGGTCCTGATCCCCGGCGCCAAGGCCCCGAAGCTCGTCACCAACGAGCTCGTCGCCAAGATGAAGCCCGGAAGTGTTCTTGTCGACATTGCGATCGACCAGGGCGGCTGCTTCGAGGACTCGCACCCGACGACGCACGCCGAGCCGACGTTCAACGTCCACAACTCGGTCTTCTACTGCGTCGCGAACATGCCGGGCGCCGTTCCCAACACCTCGACGTACGCGCTGACGAACGCCACGCTGCCGTACATCGTCGAGCTCGCGAACCGCGGCTGGGTCGAGGCGCTGCGCCGCGACGCCGCCCTCGCCAAGGGCCTCAACACCCATGACGGCCAGGTTGTTTACCGCGAGGTCGCCGAGGCTCACGAACTGCCGCACGTCGAACTGGGTACGCTTCTCGGCTGACGCGTCAACGAAAGTCGTCAACCTCACGCAACCGGCCGGACCTTGTCGACCAAGGTCCGGCCGGACGCGTGTCCGCCCCCTTGGGCGGACTCGTTCAACTCGCCGCGAACGTAACCCTTTAACCGTTTCGCGACCCCACGAAACGCGCGGTCCGTGCCTCGCTTCCGCCCCCGCGCACCCTTGACACAGGGGTGTTCCATTGCCGACACATCGGGCCGGGTCCGGCGGATTGTGTTGCTGCGGACCGGTGACACGCCATAGAGTCGCCAACCGTCGGCATGGTGCCACGCTGACCTATCGATAAGTTTCCTGGTCACGTCCAAGGAGGTAAGACGACTTGTGAATGAGTCGACATTTACTCCCGGGGGTGGTCAACCAGGAATGCCTGCACGGGGCCAGGGCCCATCGGGGCTCCAGGCTGTCGGCTCCGTCGCTGTCCGCACCTTCGCCACCCATCAGCACATGACGACAGCCCACCAGAGCATGGACGGCCTACACGTGAACGCCATGGCCGGCGACCAGAGTGGGGACAAGTCCACCACCCGCTTCGCCGACTTCGACGAGGTGCCCGAGGGGCACTTCTACGATCCCGATGCCGAGTACGAGCCCGACCCCGAGTACGCGGCCACCCTCGCCCCCGACGCTGCCCGCCAGCGCCGCGAGCGGATCGGCCCGACCGGACGGCCGCTGCCGTACTTCCCGATCCCGGGCCCGCTCACCGATCACGGCCCCGCGAAGATCATCGCCATGTGCAACCAGAAGGGCGGCGTCGGCAAGACGACGTCGACCATCAATCTGGGTGCGGCCCTCGCGGAGTACGGACGACGGGTCCTGCTCGTCGACTTCGACCCGCAGGGAGCCCTGTCGGTCGGCCTCGGCGTGAACCCGATGGAGCTCGACCTCACGGTCTACAACCTGCTCATGGAGCGGGGCATGGCGGCCGACGAGGTCCTCCTGAAGACCGCGGTGCCCAACATGGACCTGCTGCCGAGCAATATCGACTTGTCGGCGGCCGAGGTTCAGCTGGTCAGTGAGGTCGCGCGCGAGTCGACCCTTCAGCGGGCGCTCAAGCCGCTGATGGCCGACTACGACTACATCGTGATCGACTGTCAGCCTTCGCTCGGCCTGCTCACCGTGAACGCCCTGACGGCGGCTCACAAGGTCATAGTGCCGCTCGAGTGCGAGTTCTTCGCGCTGCGCGGTGTGGCTCTGCTGACCGAGACGATCGAGAAGGTCCAGGAGCGGCTCAACCCCGACCTGGAGCTCGACGGCATCCTCGCCACGATGTACGACTCCCGTACGGTGCACAGCCGCGAGGTGCTGGCGAGGGTCGTCGAGGCCTTCGACGAGCACGTCTACCACACGGTGATCGGGCGTACCGTCCGCTTCCCGGAGACCACGGTCGCCGGTGAGCCGATCACGACGTACGCCTCCAACTCGGTCGGTGCGGCCGCCTATCGCCAGCTCGCCAGGGAGGTGCTCGCCCGGTGTCACGCCGAGTGAGTCTGCCGGGGGCCGACGAACTGTTCCGCACGACCGGGGGAATGGCGCTGCAGTCGTCGTCCCCGCGGCGCCCGCCCGTCAACGGCGAGGCGCGGGTACCGGGGCCGGCGACGGAGAGCGACTCCGGGGCGGCGGCCGAGCAGTCCGAGGGCGCGCCGGCCGCCGGTTCCGCCGACGGCCGTGAGGACACGGAACACGCCGCCGCCGACGCGGAGGCGGCCGGGCATCGCAGCCGGGCCGTGGAGGGCGACCAGGCGGCCGCTGCCGCCGCGAATGCCCGCCGGGCGCCCGAGGGGCAGTCCTCCGCCCAGTCGGCCGCCCAGCAGCGTCCTGCGGGCTCTGCCGGTCCTGCCACGGGGGCGCAGCCGCGGCGCCGCGGCACGCGCGGGGCGAACCGTCGGCCCAGCGGCCGCGAGCGCCACGACGAGAAGATCACGGTCTACGTCTCGGCCGAGGAACTGATGGACCTGGAGCACGCGCGCCTGGTGCTGCGCGGCGAGCACGGGCTCGCCGTGGACCGGGGCCGGATCGTACGGGAGGCGGTTGCCGTCGTACTCGCGGACCTGGAGTCACGCGGCGACGCGAGCATCCTCGTACGGCGCCTGCGCGGGCGCTGACCGGACGGGGGGTAGCCTGCGCTGCCCCTGCCCTTGTTCCCCGCCCCCTGGACCACCGCCATGCCACCGCGCCCTGACGACTCCGCCGCCGCCCCTCGCCGTCGCCTGGGGCGCGGGCCGGGGGTGCCGGCGCCGGCCGATGAGGGCGCCGGTGCGAAGGGCGTTGCCGCGCCGGCCGGCTCGGGCGCCGAGACCGCCCCCGAACCGGCGCCGGAACGCGCGCCGGTGACCGGGGCGGGCGGTCTTTCCCCCACTCCACCCGTTCCCCAGACCGCGGGCAGGCCCCCGGACCCCCAGGACGCAGGCTCCTTCGGAGCGGCGCCTGTGCCGCCGACGGCTCCGGGCGTGGCCCCGGGCCGGTCGGCCGTCCACGACGACGGGGTTCCGCAGGGCGGAGCCGAGGTGGCGGACGGGCGGTTCACCGTTCGGCTGGTGAACTTCGAAGGGCCGTTCGATCTGCTGCTTCAGCTCATCTCGAAGCACAAGCTCGACGTCACCGAGGTCGCCCTCTCGAAGGTCACCGACGAGTTCATGGCGCACATCCGCGCCATGGGGCCCGACTGGGATCTCGACCAGACCACCGAGTTCCTGGTGGTGGCCGCCACCCTCCTCGACCTCAAGGCCGCGCGGCTGCTGCCCGCCGCCGAGGTCGAGGACGAGGCGGACCTCGCGCTGCTGGAGGCGCGGGACCTGCTGTTCGCGCGGCTGCTGCAGTACCGCGCGTACAAGCGGATCGCCGACATCTTCAGCGAGCGGCTGGACGCCGAAGCCCGGCGGTACCCGCGTACGGTCGGACTGGAGCCGCACCACGCGGCGCTGCTGCCCGAGGTCGTTATCAGCATCGGCCCGGACGGCTTCGCCGGGCTCGCCGTGAAGGCCATGCAGCCCAGGGCCGAGCCGCAGGTGTACGTCGATCACATCCATGCGCCTCTCGTGTCCGTACGGGAACAGGCCGAGGTGGTCGTCGCGCGGCTGCGGGAGGCGGGAGAGGCGACTTTCCAGGTGCTGACCGAGGACGCCCCGGACACGCTGACCGTCGTCGCGCGCTTCCTGGCGCTGCTCGAGCTCTACCGGGAGAAGGCCGTGGTGCTGGACCAGGAGGAGGCCCTCGGGGAGCTCGTGGTGCGGTGGACCGGCGGAGAAGCCGCGCAGCCCGTGGTCACGGACGAATTCGATCAAGTGGTGGAGGAGGAGACAGCATGAGTGAGTCCCCCGCGGTCGCGGACCTCGGCCTCAAGCCCGCCCTGGAGGCGGTCCTCATGGTCGTCGACGAGCCCGCCACCGAGGAACACCTCGCGAAGGTGCTTCAGCGCCCCCGCAGAGCCGTCGCGGACGCGCTGCGGGAGCTGGCCGACGAGTACGCCGTACAAGGGCGTGGATTCGAGCTCAGACCGGTCGCCGGGGGGTGGCGCTTCTACACGCGGCCCGAGTACGCGGCGGCGGTCGAGAGCTTCGTACTGGACGGCCAGCAGGCCCGTCTCACCCAGGCCGCCCTGGAAACGCTGGCGGTCGTCGCGTACCGCCAGCCGGTCAGCAGGTCACGGGTCTCGGCCGTACGTGGCGTGAACTGCGACGGCGTGATGCGGACCCTGCTCCAGCGCGGGCTGGTGGGGGAGGCGGGCACGGAACCCGAAACAGGTGCGATCCTGTACAGGACGACGAACTACTTTCTGGAGCGGATGGGCCTGCGTGGCCTGGACGAGCTCCCGCAGCTCGCGCCATTCCTCCCGGAGGCGGACGCGATCGAGGCTGAGACGCTAGAGGGTGTGCCGTCGTTCGATGCGGACGCCCCGTACGCCTCGGACACAAACGCAGACGACAAGACGGAATTTTGATGCGAAGCAGCAGCGGCAGGAACAGCGGAAGCGGTAACGACCGGAATCAGCGGGGCGCGGGCAAGGGGCGCGACGACAAGCAGAAGCGCTCCGACCGCCCGGACCGTCCCCGTCCGGAGGAGCGCCGTTACGACGTCGGCCGTGACGCCCCCGGCGCCCGCGACGGCGGTGGCGCGGGCGCGGGACGCGGTGGCAGCGGCGCCGGTCGTGGTGGCAGCGGCGCGGGCCGTGGCGGAGCCCCCGC
>NZ_JAGGPC010000086.1:0-19736 GCF_018614005.1 Streptomyces sp. ISL-99 | reverse complement strand
ACCGCGAAAAACATAACGGGGGGGAGCGAGGGCTTCGCCCTCGGCTACGTACTGGGCCTCGGTGCTGAAAGGCCGGGCGGGCGGGGGTGGTCGGCGGTTCGAGGCCGGGGGAGGTCGGTTCGGGCCCCGGCTCGGGGGCGGGGCCGGATGGGGTGTTCGGCAGGGGCCGGTTCTTTCGGGCGGGGTGGGGAAGGCTTTCCGCTTCAGTCGCGGCTCGGGTCGGCGCTTCTGCTTCGGCTTCGGGCCCGGCTCTGGGTCAGTGCTGCGCCGGCCAGGACGATCAGGGCGCCCACCGGGGTGTTCCAGCTGAGGTGTTCGCCCAGCAGAGTGACACCCGCGACGGTGGCGATCACCGGGATGAAGTACGTGACCATCTGGGCGGTCGTCGGCCCGACCTCAGCCACCAAGTCGTACTGGAGGAGCATGGCCAAGCCGGTACCGAGCGCGCCCAGTGCCACCACGGCGAGCAGTGGGACGACCGGGAACGAGCTGGGCATGGTCGTGAACAGTGGTGTCACCACAGCCAGTTGGACGGTTCCGAGGAGAAGCTGCGCGCCCGTCATGGAGAGGGCGGAGTTGCCGCTGCCGCCGAGCGTACGCCGCAGATAGATCCAGCCCACCGGGTAGCTGAGGGAAGCCAGCAACGCCATCGCCGTACCGTCGAAGTCCAGGCCGGAGAAGCCCTGCCAGGCGCCGAGCACGGTCAGTACGCCGATGAAGCCGATGCCGAGCCCCGCCACGCGGCGGCGGGTCGGGCGGTCCTCGGAGAACGCCACCACCGAGAGCACCATGCCCCACAGCGGCGAGGTGGCGTTGCAGATTCCGGCGAGCGTCGAGGGGATCGTCAGCTCGGAGTAGGCGAAGAGCGAGAACGGCAGGGCGTTGAGGAAGAACGCCGCGACGGCGAGATGGCCCCACGTCCGGGCGCCGCGCGGCAGGCCCACCCGCTTCACCGCCATCGCGGCGGCGAGCACGGCCGTACCGAAGAGCAGTCGCCCGAGGGTGACTTGGAAGGGTGCGTACGCCTCTGTGCCGACCTTGATGAGCAGGAAGCTGAAGCCCCAGATGAGCGCGAGCGCCGCGAAACGGATGCGCCAGTCCAGTGCCGGGCGGCGCACGGGCGCGGGAGGCGCGCCGACAGAGGCAGACGTGGCAGGC
Organism: Streptomyces sp. ISL-99; assembly: GCF_018614005.1. Classification (NCBI taxonomy): domain Bacteria; kingdom Bacillati; phylum Actinomycetota; class Actinomycetes; order Kitasatosporales; family Streptomycetaceae; genus Streptomyces; species Streptomyces sp. ISL-99. The sequence goes on along the minus strand of NZ_JAGGPC010000086.1, from coordinate 18,578 downwards.
GCGGCAGAGGTGGCAGACGTGGCGGGCAGCGCAGCGCGGGGTGTGCGGACAGGGCTCATGGTGCTTACCCTCGCCCGCTCAACTTCGTAGCACAAGCGAGATTTCGTGGAGCGGATCACTTAGTATCGCTTACATGTTGAACCTTGAGCGCCTGCGTACGCTCGACGCCCTCGCCCGGCACGGCTCGGTCAGCGGCGCAGCCGAGGGCCTGCATGTGACGACCTCCGCTGTCTCCCAGCAGATGGCCAAGCTGGAGCGCGAGGTCGGCGAGCCCCTGCTCGCCAAGAACGGCCGCGGCGTGCGTCTCACCGACGCCGGGCGGCTGCTCGCCGACCACGCCGCCCGCATCCTCTCGCAGGTCGAGCTGGCCCAGTCCGACATCGAGGCGCAGCGCGGCCGGGTCGTCGGCGACCTTGCCGTCGCCGCCTTCCCCACCGCTGCCCGCGGTCTGCTGCCCGCCGCCCTCGCCGCCCTGCGCGTCGAGCACCCCCAGCTTCGCGTGCGGATGCGAGAGCTGGAGCCCGCCGATTCGGTACGCGGGGTCGTGCGGGGCGACTTCGATCTCGCAGTCGTGCTCGACTGGTACAACAGGCCGCTGTCCATGCCCGAAGGGCTCGCCAAGCAGGAGTTGCTGCACGACCCGGCCGATGTCGCCATGCATGTCGGTCATCCGCTTGCCGGCCGCGCCACCGTGGATCTGGAGGAGTTCGCCGACGACGACTGGGTCACCTGGGCGGAGGGCGAGTTCTGTCACGAGTGGCTGATGTTCACGCTACGCGGCAAGGGCGTCGAGCCCCGCATCGCGCATGTGGCCGAGGAGCACGCCACCCAGCTCGCGTTGATCGCCGAGGGGCTCGGGGTCTGCGTGGCGCCCCGGCTGGGGCGCGGTCCCGTGCCGGATCGGGTCCGCGTCGTACCGGTGCGGCACGCGATGCGGCGGCACGTGTACGCCGTCTGGCGCGCCGACGCTGACCGGCGGCCGTCTATCCGCGCGGCGGTCGACGCGCTGTGCGCCGCGGGCGCGGACGTCGTCAGCTGAACGCCGGCAGGCGCCGGACCGCGGCTCGGGCGTTGGACCCCGGCTCAGGTGTCGGACCATGGGCTCGGGCGTCGGATCCCGGCTCGGGCGTTGGACCCCGGCTCAGGTGTCGGGCGTGGAGTCCCGGCATCCGGACCGGGCTCAGGCACCGCCGAGCTTGCGGAAGTCCCAGGACGTCACCGCGTCCGGCGTCAGCCGCAGCCAGGCGTGCCGTCCGTCGTGCGGCATCTGCGTCATGCCGAAGTACTTCTGGGGGAAGAGCCGTTCCGGCACGTCGAGTTCGGGGCACGGCTCACCCGTACGCGGCGCCTCCCCCACGAAGACGGCGGTGCCGGACAGCTCGATGCCGCGCAGTTCGCCGTACTCCACGCCGTCGTCGACGAGCACGGCCAGCCGGGGGTCCTTCCGGAGCTGGGCCCAGCGGCGGCTGCGTGTGATCGAGTACAGCCACAGCGCATGCCCGTCCCAGACGAACCACAGGGCGCCCACGTGCGGGCTGCCGTCCGCCGAGACCGTCGCCACCCGGCAGGTGCGCTGTTCGGTGAGGAACGCGTCCCGTTCGGCGTCCGTCATCATGATGCGGCGGCCTCTGCGCTGTGTGGCGGTCATCGGCGTTCCCCTTCATAGTTTCTGACTCAGTGTCAGAAATCATGGGGTCTCTTCCCTCATCACGCAATGGCCGTTAGCCTCGCGCGCTCGGACCCGAGGGGGAACCTTGCCGTCGTACGAACAGCTTGCCGGGCAGCTCGATGCGGCGACCACCGTGCTGCTCACCGTGGAATGCCAGCAGGGCGTCGTCGGCAAGGACAGCGCCCTGCCCGAACTCGCCGGGGCGGCCCGCTCCTCGGGGGCCCTGTTCCGCATCGCGCGGCTGGTCGCCGGTGCCCACGAAGCCGGTGTGCAGGTGCTGCACGCGGTGGCGGAACGGCGTCCCGACGGGCGCGGCGCGAGCAACAACGCGCGACTGTTCCGGGCCGCCGCGCGACTGCCCGTACAGCAGCTCTCGGGAACGACCGCGGTGCGTGTCGCGGAACCGATCGAAGTCGCGGACGAGGACCTCGTCGTACGACGGCTGCACGGTCTCTCGCCGCTCTCCGGTACGGACGTCGACGCCCTGCTGCGCAACCTCGGCTGCCGGACGCTGCTCGTCACGGGGGTCTCGGCCAATGTGGCGATTCCGAACGCCGTCTTCGACGCGGTCAATCTCGGCTACACAGCCGTCGTCCCCGCGGACGCCATCGCGGGGGTGCCCGCCGACTACACCCCCGCGATGATCCGCAACACGCTCGCCTTCGTTGCCACGATCACCACGACCGACGAGGTGCTCGCCTGCTGGAAGCGCCCGCGGCGGGTCAGGCAAGGGTGATCGAGTCGCCCTCGACCTTGATGGCGGCGGCAGGGAGCGGTGCTGTGGCCGGGCCGGCCTTCACGCTGCCGTCCGTCGCGTCGAACATGCTCCCGTGGCAAGGGCAGTTGATCATCCCGTTCGCGACGTCCTTGACGGCGCAGCCCTGGTGCGTGCACTTCGACGAGAACGCCTTGAACTGCCCCGCGGTGGGCTGGGTGACGACCAGCCCCTTGTCGGCGAAGACCTTGCCGCCGCCCTCCGGGATGTCGGCGGTTTTGGCGAGCACGGCGCCGGCGTCGCCACCGCTGCCCGGCTCGCTCGCCCCGCCCGCCGGCTTCTCGGCGGCGGTGCCGTACGGGCTGTCACTGTCCGACCCGCCGCACGCCGTCAGCGCGGCGGCGACCCCGGCGGCGCCCACCGCGGCGACGACCGTACGGCGGCCGAACAGCCGCCCTGTCTCCTGAGATCCCGTCATACCGGCACTCCTCTTCGACGACTGGCTGTGCGCTGTTGTACGCGGGAGCGGACAGCGGTGTTCAGCAGCCGAGCGATTTCTTCAGGAAGTGGAGTTCCAGCAGCAACAGCTTGTCCGCCACGCCCTCCTGGGTGACCAGGTGGCCCGCTCCCGGCAACGGCAGGACGCTGTGCGGCCGCCCGGCCGCGAGCAGCGCCGCGGAGAAGCGCAGCATGTGGGCCGGCAGCACGTTGTCGTCCGCCATGCCGTGCACCAGCATCAGCGGCCGGGTCAGCTTGCCCGCGTGCTCCACCAGTGAGCAGCGCGCGTAGTTCTCGGGCAGTACGCCGGGGTGGCCGAGGTAGCGCTCCTTCCAGTGCGTGTCGTAGAGCCGCAGATCGGTGGGTGCCGCGCCCGCGACAGCGGCGTGGAAGACGTCCGGGCGGTGCAGTACGGCGCCCGCCGCCAGGTAGCCGCCGAAGGACCAGCCGCGGATCGCCACTCGCCCCAGGTCGAGATCGGCGCAGTACTCGGCCGCCGCGTGCAGCGCGTCGACCTGATCGTCCAGTACGGGCGTCAGCTGATCGCCGTGGATGCTCTTCTCCCACGCGACGCCGCGCCCCGGCGTACCGCGCCCGTCCGTCATCAGCACGGCGAACCCCTGCTCGGCCCACCACTGACCCACGGCGGTCCACCACGCGCGGGACTTGACGACCAGCTGCACCCCGGGCCCGGCGTACGGGGAGAGCAGGACGGGCAGGCTGCCCGACCCCGGCTCGTGCCACGACGGGAGGAAGAGCAGGCTGCGCAGCTGACGCTCGCCGAGCGAGAGACGTACCGGCCGGGGCGTCACCAGCGGCTCCTCGGCTCGAACGGCGATGTGCCCGGCGGGTTTGCCGTCGCGCAGCACGGTCACCGTCTGCCCCTCGGGCGTCATGCTGTCGAGTACGACCGTGTCGCCGCCGGCCGCGGCCGTGTGGACGCCGGGACCCTCGCTCAGGCGGACGAAACCCGAGTCCGGTTCGTACGACCAGACATGGACCTCCGTCGGCTCGTCGCCGGCGGTGAACAGCACCCGCTCGCCCAGAGTGCCGAGCACTTCGCGGACGTACAGTCCCGGCGGCGTGACCGCTCCGTGGCGGGCCATCCTCAGTCCCTGGACGTCACCTCCCGGCGGCACGAACGCCAGGACGGGGGAGCCGGCGGACGTGCGTGCCGGGGCGCCGGGGACGAACTCCAGCCACCTGCGGTCGCGCTGCTGGTGCAGCAGCGAGGTCTCGCCCGTCGCCGGGTCGATGTCCATCAGGTACGCCGTGCGCTGGTCCCTCGTCTGTACGTTCATGGCTGGACCCGTGGAGTCCCACCAGGCCGTGACGAGGTACTCGAAGGCCGGATCGGTCCACCGGCCCTCCGGATGGAACTCGGCGTCGGCCGCCGCGGGCATCCGCACCGCGACGCGCTCGCCGTCAACTCGTACGACGTGCATCGTAGTTTCGGCGTTGGCCGTTCCGGCGGCCGGATACGGGACCGACCGCGGTGCGTTCCCGGGAAGTGAGGGATCGCCGATGTACCACCGCTGCACCATCGACGTGTCCACGCGGGCGACAAGCAGCGCGGCACTGTCCGGCGACCACCAGTAGCCCCGCGTCCGGCCGAGCGACTCCGCCGCGACATGGTCCGCGAGCGCGTACGTCACTTCGGCGTTCTCGGGTGCGGCGAGCAACCGGTCCCCGGTGCCGTCGGTTCCGACGACGTGCAGGGCGCCCCCGCTGACGTACGCGACGAGCGTTCCGTCGGGGGAGGGCCGCGGGTCGACCGCCGGGCCCGCTGTCGTGACGCGGCGCGGGGCGCCACCGTCCGTCCGTACGGTCCAGAGCGCTCCCCCGAGGGCGTACGCCACCACGCGGGCCTCGCGGTCGGTCGCGTACGCCACCACGCCCCGGGACGTCTCCCGCGCCCGCTCCCGGCGGATCCGCTCCGCCTCGGGAACGTCTCCCGCGCCCCCGGACGGCCCGGCGAGTATCCGCTCGCTCCCGTCCTCGTACAGCCACAGCCTGCTGACCGGATCGTGGCCCGCGTCCGACCGTACGAACAGGACGCGTTGACCGTCGGGCGAGACCGTGAACCGGCGGGGGACTCCGAGTGAGAAGCGGCGCGTACGGGCGAACTGGCGGGGAAAACCCTGGGCGTCCATGCGGCACTCTAGGCACGCGAATAACTGATCGAGAACCCCGCCGGTACGGCAGTAATCTGTGGAAATGCTCTCCGAAGTCACAGCGACCCGCTATGTCACGCCTTTGCGTGAGGGCGGCTCGCTCCCGGGGATCGTCGAGGCCGACGATCTCGGTACGTATGTCATGAAGTTCACCGGTGCGGGGCAGGGCCGCAAGACCCTGGTCGCCGAAGTCATCTGCGGAGAACTGGCCCGCAGACTCGGTCTGCGCGTTCCCCAACTGGTCACCATCCAGCTCGATCCGGTCATCGGCCTTGCCGAGCCCGACCAGGAGGTCCAGGAGCTGCTCAAGGCGAGCGGCGGACTGAACCTCGGAATGGACTATCTCCCCGGATCGATCGGCTTCGACCCGCTCGCGTACGAGGTGGACCCGGCCGAGGCGGGCCGGGTGGTGTGGTTCGACGCGCTGATCAACAACGTCGACCGCTCCTGGCGCAATCCCAACATGCTCGTCTGGCACGGCGACCTGTGGCTCATCGACCACGGCGCCACCATGATCTGGCACCACAACTGGCCGACCGCCCAGAGCGCGTCAGCGAAGCCGTACCACGCCTCGGACCACGTCCTGGCGCCCTTCGGCCCCGACATCGCCGCCGCGGCGGCCGAGCTCGCGCCGCTGGTCACCGAGGAGCTGCTGACCGAGGTTGCCGCCCAGGTCCCCGCCGAGTGGCTGGTCGACGAGCCCGGCTTCGAGAACACCGACGCCCTGCGTCGCGCGTACGTAGACGCACTGTTGCCGCGCGCCGCGACGATCCATGAGCGGATCACGCTGGGCGCGCCGACCAAGGACAAGCCGTCGCAGGCCCCCGGCTGGCTGGCGGACCGCCTGACGCCGCGGCCGCGAACGGCCGAGCAGGACACGAAGGACGGCGGCAAGTGAGCACCAAGCGGGATGTCTTCGAATACGCACTGGTGCGCGTCGTGCCGCGCGTGGAGCGCGGCGAAATGTTCAACGCGGGCGTGCTCGTCTACTGCCGCGCCAAGTCCTTCGTCGCCGCCAGGACCCACCTGGACGAGACGAAGCTGAGGGCGCTGGACCCCGGCGCCGACGTGGCGGGTGTACGGGCCGCCCTGCGCGCCGTCGAGGGCGTGTGCGGCGGCGGAGAGGCGGCGGGCCAGGCGGCGGGCGACGACCCGGGGCGGCGCTTTCGCTGGCTGATCGCGCCGCGCAGCACCGTCGTACAGCCGGGGCCCGTGCACACCGGCCTGACGGCCGATCCGGAGGCCGAGGTCGAGCGCCTGCTCGACCTGCTGGTGCGGTGATCCGCGCTACTGATGCACCGGGTCGTTCCTTGGGCCGTTGACACCGCGTGCCATGGCTTCTAGCGTCACGTCTGCTGAAGCTACTAAGCGGTTGCTCAGTGATCGGGAACTTACTCCCGGTGACTCGGCGGCCGCATCCAAGGGCGAGGAGAACAGCATGTCCACCACCGAGCAGCGTGTCGCGATCGTGACCGGGGCGGCGCGCGGCATTGGCGCCGCCACCGCGGTCCGTCTGGCGGCAGAGGGCCGCGCCGTCGCCGTACTCGACCTCGACGAGGCCGCGTGCAAGGACACCGTCGAGAAGATCACCGCGGCGGGCGGCACCGCCCTCGCCGTCGGCTGCGACGTCTCCGACAGCGCCCAGGTCGAGGCCGCCGTGGCGCGTGTCGTCGCGGAGCTCGGTGCGCCGGCGATCCTGGTGAACAACGCGGGGGTCCTGCGCGACAACCTGCTCTTCAAGATGAGCGAGTCCGACTGGGACACCGTGGTGAACGTGCACCTGAAGGGCGCGTTCCTGATGGCCAAGGCCTGCCAGAAGCACATGGTGGACGCCAAGTTCGGCCGTATCGTCAGCCTCTCCAGCAGCTCGGCGCTCGGCAACCGCGGCCAGGCGAACTACTCCGCCGTCAAGGCCGGTCTGCAGGGCTTCACCAAGACCCTCGCCAAGGAGCTCGGCAAGTTCGGCATCACGGCCAACGCCGTCGCGCCCGGCTTCATCGTCACCGAGATGACCGCGCAGACCGCCGCCCGCGTCGGCATGGGCTTCGAGGAGTTCCAGGCCGCGGCCGCCACCCAGATCCCGGTGCAGCGCGTCGGTACGCCGGACGACATCGCCAACGCCATCGCCTTCTTCACGGGCGAGGACGCCGGTTTTGTCTCCGGACAGGTCATGTACGTCGCCGGCGGCCCGCTCAACTGACGAGGGACTGAGAGACATGGCTGCTGAAGCAGAGGTACGGGACAGCGGGAAGGTCGCGCTCATCACCGGCGCGAGCCGTGGAATCGGTTACGGCGTCGCCGAGGCGCTCGTCGCCCGCGGCGACCGGGTGTGCATCACCGGGCGCAACGAGGACGCGCTCAAGGAGGCCGTGGAGGCGCTCGGCGCGGACCGGGTGATCGGCGTCGCGGGCAAGGCCCACGACGAGGCGCACCAGGCGATCGCCGTCGAACGCACCATGGAGGCGTTCGGCCGCGTCGACTTCCTGATCAACAACGCCGGCACGAACCCGGTCTTCGGACCGATCGCGGAGCTGGACCTGGGCGTCGCCCGCAAGACGTACGAGACCAACGTGATCTCCGCGCTCGGGTTCGCGCAGCAGACCTGGAAGGCGTGGCAGAAGGAGAACGGCGGGGCGATCGTCAATATCGCCTCGGTCGCCGGCATCTCCGCCTCGCCCTTCATCGGCGCGTACGGCATGAGCAAGGCGGCGATGGTCAACCTGACCCTCCAGCTGGCGCACGAGTTCGCGCCGGGTGTACGGGTCAACGCGATCGCGCCCGCCGTGGTGAAGACGAAGTTCGCCCAGGCGCTCTACGAGGGCCGCGAGGCCGAGGCCGCGGCGGCGTACCCGCTGGGCCGGCTCGGCGTTCCCGAGGACATCGGGGGAGCGGCCGCCTTCCTCACCTCGGACCAGTCGGACTGGATCACGGGGCAGACATTGGTCGTCGACGGCGGTATCTTCCTGAACGCCGGCGTCGGCTGAGTCGCTTTACCCGCTTTTACTGTGGATTACGCCCAAGCGCCCTGCCGGGTCGGCCCGTTGACCCGACAGGGCGCTGCGGTATGGTCTGCCGACCCATGGCTGATCGAGGAGCGTGCACGTGTTCAACCGGACCAGATGTCTGCAGTCCGCTGCAGCCCTTGCGTCCATATCCCTGCTGACCGGGTGCGGGATGCTGTCCAGTGATCAGTCCGACACCGAGCAGAAGCTCGCTGTCGGTACGACGAGCACGCCCAGCACCCTCGACCCGGCCGGCGCGTGGGACGGTTCCTGGGAGCTGTACAGAAATGTCTTCCAGACGCTGGTGAGCTACCCCACGGGGAGCACCACGCCTGAGCCCGACGCTGCCGAGAAGTGTTCCTTCACGGACAGCTCGAACCAGGTCTACACCTGCACGCTCCGCGAGGGCCTGACCTTCTCCGACGGGACGGCGCTGGACGCGAAGGCGGCGAAGTACTCGATCGACCGGATTGTCGCGATTGGGCAGAAGGGGGGTCCGAGCGGGCTTCTCTCCAGTCTCGACAAGGTGGAGACGAGCGGCGACCGGAAGATCACCTTCCGCCTCAACAAGCCGGACGCCACCTTCCCGTTCGTGCTCGCGACGCCCGCCATGTCGATGGTGAGCCCCGCGGACTACCCGAAGGACAAGCTCCGCACGGGCAACAAGCTGACCGGTTCGGGTCCGTACACCCTCGCGTCGTACGAGCCGGACAAGACGGCCGAGCTGGTGAAGAACCAGAAGTACGAAGGGTTCGCCGACCTCAAGAACGATGCCGTCACGATCCACTACTACCAGGACTCCGCCGTCATGGTGGAGGCGCTGAAGAACAAGGAGATCGACGCGACGTTCCGCGGTCTGACCGCCGAGCAGGTCATCGACCTGGAGGGCCAGCCGAAGGAGAAGGAGCTCCAGGTCGTCGAGGCGACCGGAGCCGAGATCCGCTACCTGGTGTTCAACCCCAAGGACCCGAACGCGCGCAAGCCCGCCGTCCGCCGGGCCATCGCTCAGGTGGTCGACCGGGGAGCCCTCGTCGACAAGGTCTACAAGGGCACCGCCGAGCCGCTGTACTCGATGATTCCGAGCGGTGTGGCCGGCCACGCGACCAGCTTCTTCGACACCTACGGTGAGCCGAGCGTGCCGAAGGCGCGGAACATTCTCGCCGAGGCGGGCATCACCGAGCCGGTCCCGCTGACCTTCTGGTACACCTCCGACCGGTACGGATCGGCCACCGCGCTGGAGTTCGCCGAGCTGAAGCGGCAGCTGGACGCGTCCGGACTGTTCAAGATCACGCTGAAGCACCGCCCCTGGAACTCGTTCTACAAGGGCTACCAGAAGGGCGAGTACCCGGTCTTCGGCCGTGGCTGGTCCCCGGACTTCCCGGACCCGGACAACTTCGTCGCCCCCTTCGTCGGCGAGAACAACGCCGTCGGTACGCCGTACAACACCCCGGAGATCACGGCCAGCCTGCTGCCGAAGACGCGGCAGGAGAGCGACCGCGCCGCCGTCGGGGACCAGTTCGGGCGCGCCCAGGAGATCCTGCTCGAGGACGTCCGACTGCTGCCGCTGTGGCAGGGCAAGCTGTACGTCGCCGCCTCCGACGAGATCGCGGGCGCCGAACGGGCGCTGGACCCGCAGACGATCATGCAGGTGTGGCAGCTGCACAAGAAGACCAGCTGGTAGGAGTCCGTTGTCAGTGACCGCAGGTAGGTTCTTTGATGAAGAACTGATCGTTTAGCGGAGGTTGTTGACGTGACCGACACCGACATGCTGCCCGAGTCCTGGCGCGGCGTCCTCGGGGACGAGCTGCAGAAGCCCTATTTCCAGCAGCTCACCGAATTCGTCGAGAAGGAGCGGGCGAACGGGCCGGTCTACCCGCCGCGCGAAGAGGTCTTCGCCGCCCTGGACGCCACACCGTACGACCGGGTGAAGGTCCTGATCCTCGGCCAGGACCCGTACCACGGCCAAGGGCAGGGCCACGGGCTGTGCTTCTCGGTGCGGCCGGGCGTCAAGGTGCCCCCGTCCCTGCGGAACATCTACAAGGAGATGAACGCGGAGCTGGGCACCCCGATCCCGGACAACGGATATCTGATGCCGTGGGCCGAGCAGGGCGTGCTGCTGCTCAACGCCGTACTGACGGTGCGGGCCGGCGAGGCGAACTCCCACAAGGGCAAGGGGTGGGAGACGTTCACGGACGCGGTGATCCGCGCCGTGGCCTCGCGGCCCGACCCGGCGGTCTTCGTGCTCTGGGGCAACTACGCGCAGAAGAAGCTTCCGCTGATCGACGAGGAGCGGCACGTGGTGGTGAAGGGCGCGCACCCCTCGCCGCTCTCGGCGAAGAAGTTCTTCGGGTCCCGGCCGTTCACGCAGATCAACGAGGCGGTCGCGGCGCAGGGCCACGAGCCCATCGACTGGACCGTGCCAAACCTCGGCTAATCCGCCTGGTCAGCTCAGGTCACCCAGTTCGTAGCTGAAGGTGTACGGGACGGCCGGCTCGCCGTGCCGCGCGGTGTAGCCGCCCGTCCCGCTCAGCCCGGCGAGGCCGCCGGTGCCCGAGCCCGGCACCACGTGGAAGTCGCAGTGGACCGTTCCGTCGTCGCCGAAGCTGCCCCGCTCCTCGACGGCGAACGTCCCCTCGCGGCCGGCCACGGAGCCGCTGAACAGCTGGTGACCGGCGAATACGCCGGTCTTCCCGTCCACGTACGCGATGGAGTACTCGCACGTGGTCGCGGCAGCCTCGATGGCACCGCTGAACGCGTTCGTGACGGAGGCGCGGGCCAGCCTCGGACCCTCCTCCGCTCCGGCGACCGGGGTCTCGTCCCAATTGGCGAAGGTGAAGCTTCCGGTGGCCTGTGTGGGCATGGAGGTTCCTCTCAAGAGCCGGCGCGACACTCTCGCGCTCACGGGAACCAGCATCTCGTCCGTACCTGACACCTTCTGTCAGGTACATCGGCAGACTGGGCCCATGCGCGCCGACCGACTGCTCTCCCTGCTCCTTCTGCTGCAGAACCGCGGCCGGATGACCGCTCCCGAGCTGGCTGCCGAGCTCGACGTCTCCGTACGGACCGTCTACCGGGACGTCGAGGCGCTCAGCGCGTCCGGAGTGCCGGTGTACGCCGACCGCGGCCCCGCCGGCGGCTACCGCCTGATGGACGGCTACCGGACCCGGCTGACCGGCCTGACGAGCGACGAGGCCGGATCGCTGCACTTCGCGGGCATGCCGGCGGCCGCGGCCGAACTGGGCCTCGCCGCCGACCTGACGACGGCGCGGCTCAAGCTGGAGGCCGCGCTGCCCGACGGACTGGGGGAGCGCACCCGGCGCGTTCAGGAGCGGTTCCACCTCGACGCCCCCGCCTGGTTCCGGGACGCCGACCCCGCGCCGTACCTCGCGGAGGTCGCCGGGGCGGTCTGGCGGCAGCGGCTGCTGCGCGTGCACTACCGGAGCTGGCGCGGCGACGTACACCGCCGACTGGGTCCCCTGGGCGTCGTACTCAAGGGTGGCAACTGGTATCTGGTGGCGGACGCCGGGGAGTCGGTGCGGACGTACCGGGTGTCGCGGATGCTTGCCGCGCAGGTGCTGGAGGAGAGCTTCGAGCGGCCGGCCGGGTTCGATCTGGCGGCGTACTGGCAGGAGAGTGCGCGCCGGATGGAGGCCGGGGTACTGCGGGGCGAGGCCCGGCTGCGGGTCTCACCGCGCGGCGCGAGACTGCTGCCCGTGCAGTGCGGGGCGGCCGGTACGGAGGCGGTCCGGGCGGCGGGGCCACCGGACGCGGAGGGCTGGGTCGAGACCGTACTGCGCGTCGAGTCGCTGCCCGTGGCGGTGGGGGACCTGCTGCGGCTGGGGCTGGAAGTGGAGGTGCTGGGCCCACCGGAACTGCGCGCGGAGGTGGCCCGTACGGTCACCGGGCTGGCGCAGCGCTACCAGGGCGCGGCCCGAGCCTGAGCCCGATTGTCAGTGGCGGGGTCTAGCGTCGAGACCGTCGGTATTGGCTTTGGGTGTGCGGACGGACAGGAGACCACGGCGATGGGGCAGCAGGAGACGTCCGAGGACGTCACGATGACGCGGATCGGGCAGGCGATCATGCTTCTCCACGCAGGCGACCGCGAGGAGGCGCGCAACCGCCTCGGTGAGCTGTGGGCGGAGATCGGCGAGGACGGTGATCCTTTCCGCCGGTGCACGCTCGCGCACTACATGGCGGACACGCAGGACGACGCCGGAGACGAACTGGCCTGGGATCTGCGGGCGCTGGCCGCCGCCGACGGGCTGACGGACGAGCGGGTGGCCCGGCACGACTCCTCGGTCGCGGTGCGCGGGTTCTATCCCTCGCTCCACCTCAACCTCGCGGCCGACTACCTGAAGCTGCACCGTCCGGAAGCCGCCCGCACCCACCTGGGGCGGGCGCGGGCGGCGTCGGACGCGCTGGGGGACGACGGGTACGGGGACGGGGTGCGGGCGGCCATCGACCGGCTTGAGCGGAGGCTTGCTGACGCGGGCTGACCGGCGGCTGCGGGTCGGGTGGGTGAGCGTCAGCGCCTGCGCGTCAGCATCTGTGCGTCAACCTCTGCGTCAACGCCCGTACGTCTCGCGACAGATGCGGGCCTGGGTGCTGTCATGCTGCCAGCCGCCGTACCCCTCGCCGAGCGCGCAGACGTCCCCTCCCGCACCCGCGGGGGGAGTCGGCAGGGACGGGAGGAAACGCGGCAACGGTACGGCGGCCTCGGGCGGTGCGGGGGCGGCGGGAACGGGCCGTGCGGGGGCCGGGGCCGGGACTTCGGCCGGGCGGTGCGGTGGTGCGGGCGGTGCGGTGCGGCGTTCCGCTGGGGTCTCTCGCGGCTCGGTCCGGGGCGTGGCCCTCTTTGACGGCTGGAGCGCGGCGTCCAGGGCCTCCCGGGCGGGGGCCTGCACGATATGCGGCTTTACGTCCTGGCCCGGGGAGAGCGGTGCGGCGTCCGCCGACGGTACGGGGCCGGTGTCCGGTCGGGGCTCCACGGCCACGCATCCGGTGACGGTGGCGGAGACGGCCGAAACCGCCACCCCCATAAGGATCTTCGCTGTGGTTCTTGTTCGGTGCACCCGCGCAACTCTGGGGGGCGCGCAGTGGTTCTGGGGAGTCGGCGGGGGAGATTGGCCCGCACGAGTGATCCGGGCGGGGGTGGTCGGGGGCGGAGTGGGGGCTTCCCCCACCCCGCCCCTCCAGCCGTGACCCGTGCGGCTCCGCCGCACGGGTTGAGTGAGGCCTAGTCTCCCGTTGTGCCGTCGATGCGCTCGCGCAGGAGGTCGGCGTGGCCGTTGTGGCGGGCGTACTCCTCGATCATGTGGACGTAGATCCAGCGTAGGTTGTACGGCTTTCCGGTGCGGTGCTTGCCCTCGCCGATGTCGTCGAGCGAGTGCGGCGCGGCAAGCTCGCGCGCCCGGTCGATCGCGGCCCGCCAGGCGGCGTGCGCCTCCTCCCACGTGTCCTGGCCGGTGACATGGAAGCCCCCGTCGGGGTTCTCGTCGCTGACGTAGAGCGGCGGGGCGTCCTCGTCGCTCAGCACCCGGTGGAACCAGCCCCGTTCGACCTCCGTCATGTGCCGTACGAGTCCGAGCAGCGACAGGTCCGACGGTGGCACGGCCGGCTCCCGTAGCTGCTCCTCACTCAGACCCGCGCACTTGAGCGCCAGCGTCTCGCGGTGGAACTCCAGCCAGCTCTCCAGCATTTCCCGCTCACCGGCGGTGGTCGAGGGATCGATGCGCTCAGGAATCGTCATGGTGGTCATCGTTACCCACTCCCTCCCGTCACCGCCAACCCCTATGCGCTTATGCGGCGACGCCCGGCGTGCCGAGCATGCCGCGCAGCAACTCGCTGAATCCCTTGCGCAGTTCCTCCTCGCTGGGCACCGCGGAGTGGTACGAACCGGCCGCGCAGGAGAACATCAGCCCCTCACACCAGGCCGCCAGCGACAGTGCGTGCCGCTCCGGCTCCCGTGAACCCGCCGCGGCCATCAGCGTGTTGAGCGGCTCACGGAAGCGGTGGCGGCCCGTCGCGTCGTAGAACTCGCGCAGCTCGGGCCGGCGCGTCGCCTCCAGGCCCAGTTCGTAGCGGGCCACGAGCAGCTCACGGTGGTGCGTCAGGTGGCGGTGGAGGGCGAGTGCGAGGGCGCCGATGATGCCGTCGAGGCCGGCCGACGGCGCGGGCATCTCGTCGAGGGCGAGCACCTGGGCCTCGCGCTCGGCAAGCCGTCGCACCGTTGCCTCCAGCAGCGCCTGTCGCGTCCGGGCGTAGTTGGACGTGGAGCCCTGTGGCAGCCCGGCGCGTTCGTCGACCGCCCGGTGGGTGAGCCCGCGCATGCCGCGCTCCACGAGCAGGGCCAGGGCGGCGTCGGTGATCAGCTCGGGGCGGGAGCGGCCCGTGGCGGCGCGTGCGGTCATGGGCCCAATCTACCGCGACGACTACACCTGTAGTACGCTCAAGGAGTCACTACAGGTGTAGTTGCCGAGGAGGAGTCATGGCCGAAAGTCCCGAACCGCAGCCCCAAGGCCGTCCCCACGCCGTCGTCGCAGGAAGCGGCATCGGCGGACTGACCGCCGCGGTCGCCCTCCACCAGCGCGGCTGGCACGTCACTGTCCTGGAGCGTGCGGCGGCCGTGGAAGCGGTCGGTGCCGGAATCGGGCTCGCCCCCAACGGGCACCACGCCCTCGACGTCATCGGCCTCGGCGAGGAGATCCGTGAGCTGGCCGCCTGGCAGGGCGACGGCGGCATGCGTTCCCCCAGCGGCCGCTGGCTCGCCCGTACGAGCAGCTCCGCCGCCACCGAGCGCTTCGGCGGACCCCTCGTCCTGGTCCACCGCGCCACCCTCATCGACCGCATCGCCGCCCGGCTGCCCGAGGGCACGGTACGCACCGGGTCCCCCGCGACCCTGGCCGATCCCGGAGCGGCGGGCGGGCGCCCCGCCGTGGTCACCACGCCCGGCGGGGACATCGAGGCCGACCTCGTCATCGGCGCCGACGGCATCAACTCCGCGATGCGCCGCGCCCTGTTCCCGGACCACCCCGGCCCCGTCTACTCCGGCATCACCACGTGGCGCGTGGTCATACCGGCCCCCGTCGCCCCCTTCGAGCCCCACGAGACCTGGGGCCGTGGCGCGCTCTGGGGCAGTCAGCCGCTGAAGGACGGCCGGGTCTACGCGTACGCCGCTGCCGTGGCCCCGGCCGGAGGCCGGTCGGCCGACGGTGAGAAGGCCGAACTCCTGCGCAGGTTCGGAGACTGGCACGACCCCGTGCCGCGGATCATCGAAGCGGCCGCCCCCGACCAGGTTCTGCGACACGACGTCCACCACCTGATCACGCCGCTGCCCGCCTTCCACCGCGGCAGGACCGTTCTGCTCGGTGACGCCGCGCACGCCATGGCACCCACCATGGGCCAGGGCGGCAACCAGGCCATCGAGGACGGCATCGTGCTGGCCCACCACCTCCCGGACGCGGGCGATGTCGCGACCGGTCTGGCGGCGTACTCCGCGGACCGGCTGCCGCGCACCACCGGCATCGTCCGCAAGTCCGCGAACATCGCCCGCCTGATGTCGGTCCGCAGCGCCCCGGCCGTCGCCCTGCGCGACACCGTGATGACCCTCGCCGGCTTCGGCCCCGGTCTCGCCCTGCGCACCTTCGACGACATCGCCGACTGGCTGCCGCCGCAGCGCACGTATGCTGCCGGGGCACGGGACCGCCAGGTCCGCGATCAACAGGCTCATCAGGCACAGCGTTAGGGAGACCCTCTGTGAAGGTCGGCGTCATCGGGCTCGGAGACATCGCTCAGAAGGCCTATCTGCCGGTACTGACCACCCGGCCGGGGCTTGAACTCCACCTGCAGACCCGCACGCCCGCCACCCTCGCGCGGATCGCCGCGACCTACCGCATCCCCGACGCGCAGTGCCACACCGGCCTCGACGCGCTGCTCGACCAGGGACTGGACGCCGCCTTCGTGCACGCGCCCACCGCCGTGCACCCGCACATCGTGACCCGGCTCCTGGAGGCGGGCGTACCGACGTACGTCGACAAGCCGCTCGCGTACGAACTCGCCGAATCCGAGCGGCTCGTGCGGCTCGCCGAGGAGCGCGGCGTCAGCCTCGCCGTCGGCTTCAACCGCCGTCTCGCTCCCGGATACGCGCAGTGCGCCGAGCACCCGCGCGACCTGATCCTCATGCAGAAGAACCGCGTCGGCCTGCCCGAGGACCCGCGCACCCTCGTCCTCGACGACTTCATCCACGTCGTCGACACCCTGCGCTTCCTGGTCCCCGGCACGGTCGACCACATCGACGTACGGGCCAAGGTGGTCGAGGGCCTGATACACCACGTCGTCCTCCAGCTCTCCGGCGACGGGTTCACCGCCATCGGCACCATGAACCGGATGAACGGCTCCACCGAGGAGATCCTCGAAGTCTCCGGACAGGACGCGAAGCGCCAGGTCGTCAACCTCGCCGAGATCGTCGACCACAAGGGGCAGCCGACCATTCGCCGTCGCGGCGACTGGGTACCGGTGGCCCGCCAGCGCGGCATCGAGCAGTCCGTCGACACCTTCCTCGACGCCGTACGGGCCGGGAAGCTCCTCAGCGCCCAGGACGCGCTGCTGACTCACGAGCTGTGCGAGCGGGTGGTCCGGGCGGCGCAGGAGCAGCAGGCCGCCTGACGGCCCGTACGCCCTGCGCCGCGCACAGCAGGACCAGGACGGCGAGCGCGCCGTGGACGGCCCAGTCGCCCGCCCGGACGTACGCCGTCGTGCCCTCGGCCAGCGGGATGTCGTACACCGCGGCAGTACTCTCGTCCGTCCCCAGCGGCGAGCCGACGCGCTCGCCGCCCGGGCCGAACACCGCGCTGACGCCGGTCAGCGTCGCGTGCACCACCGGGCGTCCGTTCTCGGCGGCCCGCAGCGCCGCGAGTGAGGCGTGCTGCTCGGGCGCCCAGCTCTCCTGGAACGTCGACGTCGCCGACTGGGTGACCAGCACCTGCGCGTCCCGCCGGGTCAGCTCCCTGCTCATGTCGGGGAACGCGGACTCGAAGCACACCAGCGGACCGACCCGCAGCCCGCCGGTGACACCGCCGCCGGACAGCGTCATCACCACGGGGCTCGTCCCGCGCCTGCGGTCCTCACCCGCGGCCTTGCCCACAGCGGTCGCCCAGCCGAGGACGGAACGCGCGGGGACGTACTCGCCGAAGGGGACCAGGCGCATCTTGTCGTAGCGCCGGCCGGTGACGCCCTCCGGGCCCACCAGCACGGAACTCTTGAAGATGCCGGGCCGGTCGGTGCGGCGGGCGTCCACATTCACCAGTACTTCCGCGTCCACCAGCCGGGAGAGGGCGGCGAGCCGGGCCGCGAGGTCCGGGCGTTCGGTCAGGTCCGCGCCGACGCTGCTCTCACCCCACACCACCAGGTCGAGATCCTGTCCCGCCAGGTCGCGGGTAAGGGCCTCGCTGAGGTCGAACCGCCGCTCCGGGCCGCTGACGACACCCGGCTGTACGACCGCCACGCGCACCCGGCCCGACGGCTCGGGGCGCGGCGCCCACGCCCACACGGCGCCCACCGCGACGGCGCAGGCCACCAGCGCGGCCACCACGGGCCTACGGGCCCGGCGCACGGCCACCAGTACGACGACGCAGGTGTTCACCGCGACCACCAGCAGGCTCACCAGCCAGACACCGCCGACCGAGGCCAGCCGCAGCCCGGGGGTGACCTCCCACTGGCTGGAACCCAGCAGCCCCCACGGGCCGCCCAACCCCTGCCAGGACCTGACAAGTTCCGCCATCAGCCAGCCGGAGGGGACGACGGCGAGGGCGGCCGTCACGCGAAGGACCGAGGGAGTTCCGCCGAGCATCCACCGCACCAGCCAGCCCCAGGGCAGCCACAGAAGCGCCAGCAGAGCCGCCAGGACCACGATGAACACATGCAGGCTCGGCATCAGCCAGTGATGCACGGCGATCATGAACCCGGTGGCGCCGAGCCAGCCGTCCAGAGCCGCCCGCCGGCCGGTCGGCGCGGAGCGGATCAACAGCATCCACGGCACGAGGGCTACGTACGCGAACCACCAGAGGGAGGGGGCCGGGAAGGCGAGCGCAGGCAGAGCTCCGAGCGCCACCGCGGCGGCGCCGCGCCACCAGGGCGACGACAGCCAGTCCCACCGGCCGGCCGGAATCCGCATGCTGCGCCTCCTCGTCCTGCCGCCTGCCCCGCGCCCGTGAGGGGTCCGGGAGCAGCCCCTGCCACCAGTGTGGGGCAGCGCGGCGGTCGCGGACAGTGTGCCCGCCGCGTCCCAGGCGTAACAGGCACCGCGCAGGTCAGCGCGTGGTGCGCCGCCTTTTCTCCCGCACGACCACGGAAGGCAGCCGCCGGCCGCCCTCCGTACGCAGCAGGCTCAACGCTGAACGCGCGGTGTCCGCCGACATGCGGTTGGGCTCGGCCGACGGCTGCGAGCCGATGCTGTCGTTGCTGTCGCCGGGCGCGGCTTCGAGCCGCATCGGGCGGGTCGGCTAGGCCGTGTTTTAAATCGG
>NZ_JAGGPC010000085.1:0-16560 GCF_018614005.1 Streptomyces sp. ISL-99 | reverse complement strand
GCCGGGGTCGAGCCCGCGTCGCGGGTGCGTCCGCAGCCTCTGCACGCGCCTGATCCGTACGCGACACCGCCGTACGGAGGCCCAGGGCCCTGGGCGCCCGCGCCGCCCGTGCAGCGGCCGGTGGCGACCCCGCCGCAGGGCACGTTCGTACCACCGGGAGTTGCGTCCGCGACGAACGGGGCCGGTGTCCCCATGGCGCCGCCACACCAGCACCAGCATCAGCCGCAGTCGCACCCTCAGACCTCCCACTGGCTGCAGTACGACCCCTGGGGTGCGCCCCAGCAGCCGCTGGTCCACCCCGGTGATCCGGCGGGCGGCGGACGGCAGAAGAAGGGGCTGCGGGGCACGCTGCTCGTCGGGGCGTTGCTGATCGCGCTGGTCGCCGGCGGCATCGGCGGCGGCGTCGGGGCGTACATCGAACGCAACGGCGGCATCACCCGCGTCGAGCTGCCCCAGGCCCAGCCGGTGGACGGCAAGGGCCGCGCCCCCGACAGCGTCGCCGGCATCGCGGCCAGCGCCCTGCCCAGCGTCGTCACGCTGCACGTCAGCGGGGCCGGCGAGCAGGGCACGGGCACCGGCTTCGTACTCGACGCCAAGGGCCACATCCTCACCAACGACCATGTGGTGGAGCCCGCCGGAACCGACGGCACCATCAACATCACCTTCAGCGGCGGCCAGACCGCGAAGGCCGAGCTCGTCGGCAAGGACAGCGGTTACGACCTCGCGGTCGTCCGCGTCCTCGGGGTCGACGGGCTCAAGCCGCTGCCCCTCGGCAACTCCGAGAACGTCCAGGTGGGCGACCCGGTGGTGGCCATCGGCGCGCCGTTCGACCTCCAGAACACGGTCACCTCCGGGATCATCAGCGCCAAGGAGCGCCCCATCACGGCGGGTGGCGAGAAGGGCGACGGCAGTGACGTCAGCTACGTCAACGCCCTCCAGACCGACGCCCCGATAAACCCGGGCAACTCCGGCGGCCCCCTGGTGGACGCCCAGGCCCGCGTCATCGGCATCAACAGCGCCATACGCGCCGCGGACAACAGCGCGGGCCTCGAAGGCAGCCAGGGCGGCAGCATCGGCCTGGGCTTCGCCATCCCCATCAACCAGGGCAAGCGCGTCGCCGAGGAGCTGATCAACACCGGGAAGGCGACGCACCCGGTGATCGGCGTCACGCTGGACATGAAGTACGCGGGCGACGGCGCCCGTGTCGGCACCAAGGGCGCCGACGGCCCGGCGGTGACACCCGGCGGCCCCGGCGCCCGCGCCGGGATCGCGCCCCGCGACGTCATCACCGAGGTCAACGGCCAGAAGGTGCACAACGGGCAGGAGCTGATCGTCAAGATCCGCGCCCACCGCCCCGGCGACCGGCTGGAACTGACCGTAGTGCGCGCGGGCAAGGAGCGGACGGTCTCCGTGACCCTCGGCTCGGCGGACGGCAACTGAGGGAAGCGCGCACAGAGGTCCACGCGAGTGTTACGTGAAGGTACCGTCCGGACAGATTGGGCGGGTACCGTGGACCGGGCCCGGACCGGTCCTCTGCCTGCGGCGGGGGAGACCCACCCGACCTGCGGGCGCGGAGAACCCAAGGAGCAACAAGGTGTTCAGTGACATAGGCGGACTCGAGCTGGTGACGCTCGTGGTTCTCGCTGTGCTCGTGTTCGGGCCGGAGAAGCTGCCGAAGCTCATTCAGGACGCCTCGGCGATGATCCGTAAGATCCGTGAGTTCTCCGAGAGCGCGAAGCAGGACATTCGTTCCGAACTCGGCCCGGAATTCAAGGACTTCGACTTCGAGGACCTGAACCCGAAGACCTTCGTCCGCAAGCAGCTGATGGACAACGACGACCTCGGTCTCAAGGAGATCCGCAGCAGCTTCGACCTCAAGAGCGAGATGGCCGAGGTCGCGGACGCCGTGAACGGGCGCGACAGCGGTTCGTCGGCCGGTTCCGTGAACGGTTCGAACGGTTCGGCCGGTAAGGCGAACCTGACGAAGGACTCCACCGGCACTCCCGACCTGCTCAAGAAGCGCGAAACCGCCGCTCAGAGCGAGCGCCCGCCGTTCGACGCCGACGCCACCTGAAAGCCGCCCTTCCGGACGAGCCGCACCAAGGTGGCTATCCTCCATCTGTCCGGATGTGAGGACGCCCGAGGGGGGCGGGCCGTGTCCGGACGCCACAGATCAAGGAGGCGGCCGGACAGATGGAGACCACGAGTCGGGTCGGAGCGCAGGGAGCACCCCTGACGCCCAGCACATCCACAGCGGAGGGGGTGCCAGCAGCCCGGCGTACGGTCGACGGCTATCTGCGCGCGCCCTTCCCCTGGTACGGACTGGACGACGCGTTCACCGGGCCCCGCTGGCTGATGCAGGTCGGCACGGCGGCGGACGGCACGGTGCAGCACGGTTCCACGGGCCACGGTGAGGAGCCGTCGATAAGGCCCGCCGCCGATGACGCCCAGGAGAAGGAGCGCTTCGCGGTGGTCGTCACCGTCGCCAGCAGCCCCGTGCGGCGCAGCGGCGACGGTACGGGCGTACTGGAGGCCACGTCGGTCTCCTCCGCCGCCTGGCTGGCGGGTTCGGGCCTGCTCTCGTCCACCTGGCCCGCCCAGCTGGACCACTCCCTGCGCGACGACTGGCTGGACCAGCAGACCGAGACGGCCTTCGAGCTGGCCGACGACCTGTCGGGGCCGGCCTGGTCGACGCTGTCGCTGCCGGTGGACGGCGTACCGACGCGCTTCCACTACCGCGAGTCGGAGTACGGCTGGGTGCTGGCGGGTGCCGGGGAGGACGGCGTGATCCTCGGGGCGTACGGGCGCGGTATGAGCGCGTACGGGCTGGGCTTCGCGGTGATCAAGGACATCACGACGTACGAGCAGGGCTGAGCGTACGGCCTTCCGCTGTACCGCGAAGGGGGGCGCCGCTCGTCAGGAGCGGCGCCCCCCTTCGGGTGCGCGCGTAAGCGCGGGCCGTGGGCGGTTGTGCCCACCCGTCCCGCCTTGCGGAACGTATGCCCACGACCTCGCGTCAGAACTTGTTGCGCGGGGTGATCCCCAGCGACATGCCCGACAGACCGCGCGCGCGGCCGCCCAGCTTGCCCGCGATCGTGCGCAGCGCCGCACCGGCCGGCGAGTCCGGGTCGGTCAGCACAACGGGCTTGCCCTCGTCGCCGCCCTCCCGCAGCCGTACGTCGATGGGGATGGAGCCCAGCACCGGCACGTTGGCGCCGGTCGTCTTCGTCAGCCCCTCGGCGACCTTCTGGCCGCCACCGGTGCCGAAGACGTCGACCATCTCGTCGCAGTGCGGGCACGGCAGGCCCGACATGTTCTCGACGACACCGACGATCTTCTGGTGGGTCTGTACGGCGATGGAGCCGGCCCGCTCGGCGACCTCGGCCGCCGCCTGCTGAGGCGTGGTCACGACGAGGATCTCGGCGTTCGGCACGAGCTGCGCCACGGAGATCGCGATGTCACCGGTGCCCGGCGGCAGGTCGAGCAGCAGCACGTCCAGGTCGCCCCAGTACACGTCCGCGAGGAACTGCTGGAGGGCCCGGTGCAGCATCGGCCCGCGCCACACCACAGGCGCGTTGCCCGGCGTGAACATCCCGATGGAGATGACCTTCACGCCGTGCGCCGACGGCGGCATGATCATGTTCTCGACCTGGGTGGGCCTGCCGTCCACACCCAGCATGCGCGGCACGCTGTGGCCGTAGATGTCCGCGTCGACGACGCCGACCTTCAGTCCGTCCGCCGCCATCGCCGCGGCCAGGTTGACCGTCACCGAGGACTTGCCGACGCCGCCCTTGCCGGACGCCACCGCGTACACCCGCGTCAGCGAACCGGGCTGGGCGAAGGGCACCTCGCGCTCGGCGGTGCCGCCGCGCAGGGCGCCCGCCAGTTCCTTGCGCTGCTCGTCGCTCATCACGTCGAGCTCGACGGAGACGCTGGTCACACCCTCGACGCGCTCGACCGCCTCGCGCACGTTGGTGGTGATCGTCTCGCGCATCGGGCAGCCGGAGACGGTGAGATAGACCGTGACGGCAACCGCACCGTCTACCCCGATCTCAACCGATTTGACCATGCCGAGTTCAGTGATCGGTTTGTGGATCTCGGGATCGTTCACCGTCGCCAGTGCTTCACGCACCGCGTCTTCCATAGCCATACCGTGATGGTACGGCGCGTACCGCCGCACCGGGAAAGCCCTGTCAGCGGTCGCCTTCGTCACTCCCGGAAGCGGCCTCGGGCGGGAATAGGGACCGCCGCTGCTCCAGCTCCTTGACCAGGTCCACGAATTCGGACCGGATCCAGTCCCGGGTGGCGACCTCCCCGAGCCCCATCCGCAGCGACGCGATCTCCCGCGTGAGGTACTCGGTGTCCGCGATGGACCGCTCGTTCTGCTTGCGGTCCTGCTCGTGGGTGACCCGGTCCCGGTCGTCCTGGCGGTTCTGCGCGAGGAGGATCAGCGGGGCGGCGTACGACGCCTGGAGGGACAGCATCAGCGTCAGGAAGATGAACGGGTACTCGTCCCAGCGCAGGGCCGGGGGCGCGAAGATGTTCCAGACGACCCACAGGGCGATGGTCAGGGTCATCCAGACCAGGAAGCGCCCCGTGCCCAGGAAACGCGCGATCCGCTCCGAGAACCGGCCGAACGCCTCCGGGTCGTACTCGGGCAGCAGCCGCTTGCGCGCGGGCCTCGGCTGGTCCAGGCGCACGCGGGAGGCGCGCGGCAGCGCACTCGCGCCCGTCGCGGTCCGGCCGCGCTCCCGCGCCTCGGCGCTCCTGTCAGTGCCCACGGACGGCCTCCCCGCCCCGCACGGTCCCCGGCGTCTGCGGTGGCTCGTGGAACTCCGTCTCGCGCCAGTCGTCGGGCAGCAGGTGGTCGAGTACGTCGTCGACCGTCACCGCGCCGAGCAGCGAGCCGCCCGCGTCCACGACCGGCGCGGCGACCATGTTGTACGCCGCCAGGTAGCTCGTCACGGCGGGCAGCGGCGTGCCCGGCGACAGCGGCGGCAGATCGGACTCCACGACGGAGCTGACCAGCGTGAACGGCGGCTCCCGCAGCAGCCGCTGGAAGTGCACCGTCCCGAGGTACTTGCCCGTCGGCGTCTCGTCCGGCGGCCGGCAGACGTACACCTGCGCGGCCAGCGCGGGGGAGAGGTCCTGCTGCCGTACGCGCGCCAGCGCGTCCGCGACCGTCGCGTCGGGCCGCAGCACGATCGGCTCGGTCGTCATCAGACCGCCCGCCGTCCGCTCCTCGTACGCCAGCAGCCGCCGTACGTCGGCCGCGTCGTCCGGTCGCATCAGCATCAGCAGCCGCTCCTTGTCCTCCTCCGGCAGCTCGGACAGCAGGTCGGCGGCGTCGTCCGGATCCATCGCCTCCAGCACGTCGGCCGCCCGCTCCTCCTTGAGCTTGCCGAGGATCTCCACCTGGTCGTCGTCGGGCAGCTCTTCCAGTACGTCGGCGAGCCGGTCGTCGTCGAGCGCCGCGGCCACCTCCGCGCGGCGCTTGGGCGTCAGGTGGTGCAGGGCGTTGGCGAGGTCGGCGGGGCGCAGCTGCTCGAAGGTGGCAAGGAGGCTCTCCGCGCCCTGTCCGTGCTCCTCCAGCGAGAAGCCGGTGACTGCGGACCACTCGACGGTCAGCGTCTCCCCGCGGCGCCGCAGTGCGCCGCCCTTGCCCTTGCGTACGAAGACCTTGTCGATCTCCCAGTCGCGGCGGGCGGGCAGCTGCACGATCGACACGTCGAGGACCGTGACCTCCTCTCCGGTGTCCACCAGGCGCACCCGGCGGTCGAGGAGCTCGCCGAGGACCAGGCGTTCGGTCGGGCGCTGCTCGAAGCGGCGCATGTTGACCACGCCCGTCGTGATGACCTGGCCCGACTCGACACCCGTCACGCGGGTCATGGGCAGAAAGATCCGGCGCCGGCTCACCACCTCGACGACCATGCCGAGCAGGCGCGGCGGCCGGTTGCCCACGCGCAGCATCGCCACGAGGTCGCGCACCCGGCCGACCTGGTCACCGTTGGGGTCGAACACGGCGATGCCCGCGAGATGCGAGACGAAGACCCTGGGGGCGCCTGATGCCATGAGGTGCGCCTCCCTTTGTGGACAAAACGGGGTCCGGTAACGGGTTCAGGCTAGCCCGTGCCGTTCGCCACCGCTCCAACGGGGGGTCCGGACGGCTCTCTGCCGGACGGCGTAGGCGGCACAGGTACGCTGCCTGCTGCCACCCCGGACACCCGTATGAGAGGCAGTGCGCTTGTGACTGCATTTCCCCCGGCCGCCCGAGCCCGCCGGGCCGCCCTGCTCGGCGTCGTGTGCGTCGGGCTGACCGTGGCGCTCACCGCCTGCGGTGAGGAACCGGTCGACCCGGACAAGGGGACCAACGGGGTGGGCAGACTCGCGGCGCCGGCCATCGAGGCCAAGGCGCGGAAGGCGGCGCGCGACGCGGAATCGGTACGGCTGTCGGGCACCGTCGTCAGCAAGGGACGCTCGTACAAGCTCGACATGCGCCTCAAGGAGGACGGCGGCACGGGCTCCGTGACGTCCAAGGGCAGCACGTTCGAGCTGCTGCGCATCGACGACGAGCTGTTCATGAAGGCCGGCGCGGACTTCTGGGACCACGGGGCGGGGCAGCCGTCCGAGTCCGACGAGGGGGCCGCGGGCAAGCTGGAGGACAAGTACGTCAAGGTGCCGGACGACGACCCGGCGTACGACCAGCTGCGCGGCTTCACGGACAAGGACGTCCTGCTCGACGGACTGCTCGGACTGCACGGCAAGCTCAGCAAGGGCGACCGGCCGAAGGTCGGCGGCGTCCGTACGATCGAGGTCACCGGCGGCAAGGGCACCGGCGGGACGCTCGCCGTGTCGTTGCTCGGCACGCCGTATCCGCTGAAGCTCGAGCGGGCCGGCGGCGCGGGCGTGGTGCGGCTGGCCGACTGGGGCGAGGAGTTCGCGCTGGATGCGCCGGGCAAGGACGAGACAGTCGACTACGGCGGCCAGCTCCCGAAGACCTCGGACGCGTCCTAGCCCTTCTTCTTCTTCCGCTTCATGAGGAGGCGGGGGAGGGCTGCCGGTACGGGCAGCCGCGTCGTGGCGCTCGTCGGCAGGGGCTTGGCGGCGAGCGAACCGTCCGGCAGGTCGGTGGTCACGCTCTGCGGCTCCAGACGCAGTACGCGGCACTCGCGGGCCCAGCGCTCGGTCATCTGCTCGGCGTCGGGCGCGTTCAGGCGCTTGCCCTTGAGCTCGGCGACGGCGGCCTCCCACGCCTCGGTGCCCGGCGGGTGTTCCGTGACGGTGGCGGTCCAGGTGACGAGCCGGCCGCCCTTGTCCTTGCTGCGTACGGTGACTTCGGCGCCGGCGCCGTCGGCCAGTCCGGGGAAGGGCTGCTCGCCCGGTCCGTCTCCCACGACGTACGCGGCGCCGTCGTGCCATACGTGCCACAGGGAGCGGGCGGGCCCGGTGCCTCGTACCCAGATGAGGCCGGACTTCTTGGTGGCCTCCTCGACGAGGGCCTGGTCGAGCAAGGTCTGCGTCATGCGGGCCAGCCTAGGCGGTGCCCTGCGGGGCTTGCTCCCCTACCCGCCCCTTCCCGCGACTGGGGCCCGGCCCAAGACCCGGCTGCGCGGCCGGGCTTGCCGCGTGCCAGCAAAGCGAAGCCCTGCGGGCGGGCCGGGCCATGCGGGCAGGCCGAACGTGGACAGTTCCGTCTTCGGGATACGCCCCTTACATTGATCCAGTGCCCGCAACAGCCCGCCGCCCCGACGGCATAACCGCCACCGCGCCGACCGGTCCGCCGCCCCCCGGACTCCACACCGCGCCCCGCATCGACCTCATCCTGCTCGGCGTCGCCGTCGCCAGCGTGTCGTTCTCCGCGCCGCTCATCGCGGCGACCGCCGCCCCCGCGCTCGCCATCGCGTTCTGGCGCAACGCCATGGCGGTCGGCGTCCTGAGCCCGGTGGTGCTGCTCAAGCACCGCGCCGAACTGCGCCGCATCGCGCGCAGGCCGCTGCTGCTCGCCGTAGCCGCCGGAGCCCTGCTCGCCCTGCACTTCGGGCTCTGGCTGCCCAGCCTGCGGATGACCTCGGTCGCGTCCTCGACCGCGCTCTGCACGACCACACCCATCTGGACGACGATCCTGCTGCGGATGCGCGGCCACCGGCCGCCCCGCATGGTGTGGGCCGGTACGGTGCTCGCCGTCGTCGGCGTCGTCATCCTTACCGGCGTCGACATGACGCTGTCGCCGCGCGCCCTCGCGGGCGACGCGCTCGCGCTCGGCGGCGGCATCGCGGCCGCCGGGTACGTCCTGCTCGGGGCGGAGGTCAGGCGGACCGTGAGCACGACCGCGTACACCTACATCTGTTACTCCACGACCGCGCTGATCCTGCTGGCGACCTGCCTGGTGTCCAGCGCCGAGCTCGGCGGCTACGACGCCACCACCTGGCTCCAGCTCGCCGCACTCACCGCCGCCGCCCAGCTCCTCGGCCACTCCCTGCTCAACCGCGTCGTGAGCACCCTGGGTCCCTCTGTCACCTCGACGGCGATCCTCCTGGAGACCCCCGGCGCCGCCCTGATCGCCGCGCTCTGGCTGGGGCAGCAGCCGCCGATGGCCGCCTACCCCGCCCTGGTGGTGATCCTGGCCGGCCTCGCGCTCGTCGTCAGAGCCAGCCGTTCCGCTTGAGCGTGCGGTGGATGCTGACACAGACCACCACGATGGAGCCGAGGACGAGCGGGTAGCCGTACCGCCAGTGCAGCTCCGGCATGTGATCGAAGTTCATGCCGTACACGCCGCAGATCATCGTCGGTACGGCCACGATCGCCGCCCAGGACGTGATCTTTCGCATGTCCTCGTTCTGGGCGACAGTCGCCTGCGCGAGGTTGGCCTGGAGGATCGAGTTCAGCAGCTCGTCGAAGCCGACGACCTCCTCGTGCACGCGCGCGAGATGGTCGGCGACGTCACGGAAGTACTTCTGGATGTCCGGGTCGACGAGCCGCATCGGCCGCTCGCTGAGCTGCTGCATCGGCCGCAGCAGCGGCGCGACGGCCCGCTTGAACTCCAGAACCTCCCGCTTGAGCTGGTAGATCCGGCCCGCGTCGGAGCCCCGGGGGCTCCCTTTGGCAGGCGCGGAGAAGACGTCGATCTCGACCTCGTCGATGTCGTCCTGCACGGCCGCCGCCACCGCGATGTACCCGTCGACGACATGGTCGGCGATCGAGTGCAGCACCGCCGAAGGCCCTTTGGCCAGCAGCTCCGGGTCGTCCTGGAGCCGGTGGCGCAGCGCCCGCAGCGAGCCCTTGCCGCCGTGCCGGACGGTGATGACGAAGTCCTTGCCGGTGAAGCACATCACCTCACCGGTCTCCACGACCTCGCTCGTCGCGGTCAGTTCGGTGTGGTCGACGTAGTGGATCGTCTTGAAGACGGTGAACAGGGTGTCGTCGTACCGCTCCAGCTTGGGCCGCTGGTGTGCGTGTACGGCGTCCTCCACGGCCAGCGGGTGCAGTCCGAACTCGGCCGCGATACCCGCGAATTCGGCCTCGGTCGGCTCGTGCAGGCCGATCCAGGCGAAGCCGCCGCCCTCCCGGACGCGGGTCATCGCCTCGTGCGGGGTGAGGCACTCGGCGTCCTTCAGCCGGCGCCCGTCGCGGTAGACGGCGCAGTCCACGACCGCGCTGCTCGCGGACGGGTCGCGGGTGGTGTCGTAACTGCTGTACACGGCGCTGCTCTTGCGCAGGGACGGACGGACCGCTGCGCGCAGGTCACGGATCATCGACATGGCGGGCTCCTTCACGGAGAAGCCGTCTGCGAGGCATGGCGCTGCCCGGAATGGAGACGTGCGGGCCACGGCGTCGGGGCGGCCGTACGTCGGCAAAGCGGGCGGCACCGCAAGACGCGGTGACGGCGTTCGCTCAGACACGGATCAGGCAAATCAGGCAAAAGCGAAGTGCTCTTCCGTCGCGCGAAATGCCGTGAGCCCCATGGGTTTCACCGGTTGGCGGCCGGGTACGAAGGGTTTCAGGCCCAGGGGAACACTGGCGGTGCGGAAGAGCGGTTGGTACTGCCGGGACGACTTCGATCCACCGCAGCCCCACCTCCTCCGGCCGGTCCCCCGTGGGGGATGACGTGATGTCGGGGCTCGAAAGCCACGCTTCTGCGTGCTGCCCTGACCAGCGGCCAAGAGTATCAGCCCACTGTTGTGTCAAGGCTCTCCCTCTGCCCGTTCCCTACGCGACTTATGCTCGCGGCATGGGAGATGCTCTTGCGCGGGTAGAGGCCAGGTTGCGTACGACCCTGGGCGAACCGGACGCGCGCGCCGCCGTCACGTTCCTCGGTACGGACCGTATGGAGGTACTGCGCTTCGTGGACGGCGACATCGTCCGTTACGTCACCCTCGGCATGTCGGCCCAGCCGATGGCCGACCCGACCGCCGTCCTCGCCGATCCGGTGAAGGGCCCGCGCGCCGAGCTGGTCCTGTCGGTACGGGCCGGCCTGGCCGACACCGACAAGGTGCTGCGCCCGCTCGCGGTCCTCGCGGCGTCTCCGCAGGTTGAGGGCGTGATCGTGGCCCCAGGCGCCTCGCTGGACCTCGGGGAGCCGCTGTGGCCGGGGGCGCCGTTCAGCTCCGTACTGGTCGCGGAGTCCGGCGGCCTGGTCGAGGACCTGGAGCTGGACGACCCGATGGACCCGGTGCGCTTCCTTCCTCTGCTGCCCATGACGCCGAACGAGGCGGCGTGGAAGCGGGTCAAGGGCGCGCAGGAGCTCCAGGAGCGCTGGCTGTCGCACGGCACGGACCTGCGCGACCCGCTGCGCGCATCGGTGCCTCTCGATTGATCGTTGCGGACTCGAGCGCTGTAAAGAACGCGTAGTTGTGAAGTCTCCTCGGCGACTCTCGGGGCGCCCTCCAAGCGGCTGCGCACGTCGTGCCGCAGCCGCTTGGTTCGGTTGACGATTCGGCCGTAGCCAGCGCTGCGGCCTGCGTCCCCGTCCAGCGGGAACGCTGCGTCCGTCCACCCTGCTTTTGCCGCACACACTTTCCGGGCTCGGCCGTTGTGCCCCGAGCCGAGGCCGTCATTGCCTTCACGTTGAGCCGCTCGACTCCGATGAGGCCGTACGGCTCGGCGAGAGACGTAGTGGCCTTGTGCTGCCAGTCCGCTCGGCGACGCCTTTCCCGGCCTCGAAGCTGCGAGATCTGGTCGTATGTATGTAGCAGCCGTCGCGATACCGACCGCCCCGGAGCCGCGCTGCGACGCTGCCGCGCCGCTTTACGTTCCAATCTGCGCAGCCGTTCCTCTTCTTTCCTGTTCAGCCATGGCTCGTGCGTCAAGAAGGGACGCTCGGGGTCTGAAGTGGCCACTGCCACGGTCACACCCAGGTCCAGGCCTACAGCCACGCCTGGATGCTCCCCCGGAGGCAGCCCCTCCCGAGCGAACTCGCAGCGGAAGACAATGTGCCATCCGCAGTTTGGGCGTCCCCATACGCAGCATCGCGCCCCGCGGTTCCTAGCCAGGAGAGTCATCAAGGGCTCATCACTCGAACGAGTGGACGGTGGCAGGTCTGGCGCTCTGGCGGCGGAATGCGGCTCCGGACGGGTGATCGTCCTTGACGCGGGGACGGCCGGGGAGGACCGTTGGGCCCTATGAGGGGCGAACCCAGTTGCCCGAAGTGCGGTGGCCGGGTCAGGGCGCCCGGTCTCTTTGCCGACTCCTGGCAGTGCGATGTGCATGGGACGGTGCACCCGCTGCAGCCCGTGGTCCCGCCCAGTGTCGAGGCGCTCACGGTCGCGGTGAAGCGCGCCAAGGTTCCGGTGTGGATGCCATGGCCGTTGCCGGTCGGCTGGCTGTTCACGGGCGTGACCTGCGCCGGTGACGACCGCAGTGGCTCGCGCGCGACCGTCGTCGCCTGTTCGGGACCCGGGCCGCTCGGCGGCCTCGGCGAGATGCTGCTGGTCGCCGAGGAGCTCGGCGTCGGCCTCGGCGCGCGCTATGCCGGTGTGGAGGGGCCCGATCCCGGGGCGCACCTGAGCATGGACAAACCACCGCAGGCCAAGTTGCTCGCGGCCGGCCGGCCCACTCCGCTGTGGCATCTGTCCGGCGTCCCGGACGACCGCGCGGCCTTCGCGGGCGAGGCGTGCGGGCTGTGGCTGTGGGCCATCGTCTGGCCGGAGCAGTCGGGCCTGATGATGTACGACGAACTGATACTGACCGATCTGCGCGACGCGGGCGCGGAGGTGGAGCTCGTGCCCTGCGGGGCGCTCTCACCGCGACTGCTGGCCTGACCGCCGGTTCTGCCCGTCCCGCCCGTCCCGCCGGTTCCGCCGGAGAGAACGTGGGCGGGCCCGGCGGTGTTCGAATCCCGGCTATCCTTGACCGGTCCCCGTCCCGCCGAGCCCCGGAGTCAAGCGTCGTGCTGATCGACCTGCACACCCACTCCACGGCTTCGGACGGCACGGACACCCCGGCCGAGCTGGTGCGCAACGCCGCGGCGGCCGGACTCGACGTCGTGGCGCTCACCGACCACGACTCGACCCGCGGCCACGCCGAGGCGATCGCCGCACTCCCTGCGGGGCTGACCCTCGTCACCGGCGCCGAGCTCTCCTGCCGCCTCGACGGCATCGGGCTGCACATGCTGGCGTACCTCTTCGACCCTGACGAGCCCGCGCTGGAGCGCGAGCGCGAGCTGGTACGGGACGACCGGGTGCCCCGCGCGCGGGCCATGGTCGGCAAGCTCCAGGAGCTGGGCGTGCCGGTCGAGTGGGACCAGGTGGCCCGTATCGCCGGAGACGGCTCGGTCGGCCGCCCGCACATCGCGTCCGCCCTGATGGAACTCGGCGTCGTCGAGACCGTCTCCGACGCCTTTACGCCCGACTGGCTCGCCAACGGCGGACGCGCGTACGTCGAGAAGCACGAACTCGACCCCTTCGACGCGATCCGTCTCGTCAAGGCGGCCGGCGGAGTCACCGTCTTCGCGCACCCCGGCGCCGCCAAGCGCGGCGACACCCTCCCCGAGAGCGCGATAGCGGCGCTCGCCGCCGCGGGCCTCGACGGGATCGAGGTCGACCACATGGACCACGACGGGCCGACCCGCGCGCGCATGCGCGGCCTCGCCGCCGACCTCGGGCTGCTGGCCACCGGGTCCAGCGACTACCACGGCAGCCGGAAGTCCGTACGGCTCGGGGAGTTCACCACGGACCCCGAGATCTACGGCGAGATCACGCGGCGTGCGACCGGCGCGTTCCCGGTGCCGGGCGCGGGCGGAAGTCTCCGTCCGTAACTCCGCGTTTCCCGGCTTCCCGGCGTTCCGCGTTCCCCCCTCCCTCGTAAGACCCTCTTCTCGCAAGGCCTCACTGTGCTCGACTTTGCTGTTTTCGGATCCCTCTTTCTCACGCTTTTCGTGATTATGGACCCCCCTGGGATCACCCCGATCTTCCTTGCCCTGACCTCGGGCCGGCCCGTCAAGGTGCAGCGCCGGATGGCCTGGCAGGCCGTCGCGGTCGCCTTCGGCGTGATCGCCGTCTTCGGCGTCCTCGGCCGGCAGATCCTCGACTACCTGCACGTGTCCGTACCGGCACTGATGATCGCGGGTGGCCTGCTGCTGCTCCTGATCGCGCTCGACCTCCTGACCGGCAAGACCGACGAGCCGACGCAGACCAAGGACGTCAACGTCGCCCTCGTACCGCTGGGGATGCCGCTGCTCGCGGGTCCCGGCGCGATCGTCTCGGTGATCCTCGCCGTACAGCACGCCGGGAGCGTCAAGGCGCAGGTCTCGGTCTGGGCGGCGATCGTCGTGATGCATGTGGTCCTGTGGCTGACCATGCGGTACTCGCTGCTGATCATCCGAGTGATCAAGGACGGCGGCGTGGTCCTGGTGACGCGCCTCGCCGGCATGATGCTGTCCGCGATCGCGGTGCAGCAGATCATCAACGGCGTCACTCAGGTCATCCGGGGCAGCTGACCCTGGTACTGACGCACGAGCGCCCCCGTACGCGTGTACGGGGGCGCTTACCTCACCAAACAAACCACTACAGAGTGTTATGAAGTCGAGGTCTCGGCCGGGCGGATATAGATGCGCTGGCCGACAGAGGCGGCCTGCTGCACGATCCGGTTGACGGAGGCGGCGTCCACGACGGTGCTGTCAACGGCGGAACCGTCGACGTCGTCCAGGCGCATGATTTCGAAGCGCAAGGCTTCTCCCTTCGTCTGATCCTCCTGCTGGAGAACTGTGTATGGGAACGCGAGGCTAGGCGCCCTGCGTTCTCTGACGGTTACAACCGTGTGCCCATCGCAGTCATTCCCTACGCTAAGGAAAATTTTCAACTCTCTAAATACCCGTGGGTAGCCGGACCGGTTGTGCCCGCTCGCTCACGCCACGGACAATGAGAGCCGTATGGACGACGCACAGCCTTCGGGCCCCACTGAACTCGCCAGGGTCACCGCCCGCCTGGAGCGGACCAACGAGCTCCTCCAGCGCATGCTCGCCGAGGTGGCGAAGACTCCTTCCACCCATGCGATCTTCGTCGACGCCGGATATGTCTACGCGGCGGCCGGTCTGCTCGTGACCGGGACCGAGGACCGGAGGTCCTTCGACCTCGACGCGGAAGGGATCATCGAGGCCTTCATCGACAAGGCCCGCACGATCTTCGCGGACAGCAGGCTCCTGCGCGTCTACTGGTACGACGGAGCCAGGCGCCGCATCCATACCACCGAGCAGCAGTCGATCGCCGAGCTGCCCGACGTCAAGGTCCGCCTGGGCAACCTCAACGCCAACAACCAGCAGAAGGGCGTCGACTCCCTGATCCGTACGGACCTGGAATCGCTGGCCAGGCACCGCGCGATCAGCGACGCCGCGCTGGTGGGCGGCGACGAGGACCTGGTGTCGGCGGTCGAGGCCGCGCAGGGGTACGGCGCACGGGTCCACCTGTGGGGCATCGAGGCGGGGGAGGGGCGCAACCAGGCCGAGCCGCTCCTGTGGGAGGTCGACAGCCAGCGCACGTTCGACCTCGACTTCTGCAAGCCGTACGTCACACGGCGCCCGGTGACGACGTACGAGAACGAGGGCACTCCACGGCCGACCCGCGAGGACGTCCGCTTCATCGGCGCGCAGATCGCGGCGGCGTGGCTCGGCGCGCGGGGCCGGGAATCGCTGGCCGACCTGCTGCCGGGCCATCCCTACCTGCCGGGATCGGTGGACCAGGAACTCCTGGTGGAGGCGGAGCGGCTGCTCCAGCGGTCCCTGCGCGGCCACGCCGACCTGCGCCGGGCGCTGCGGGACGGCTTCTGGCAGCACCTCCAGGCGCAGTACTGAGGCTGCCGACTGCCGACTGCCGACCGCCGACTGCCGGCCGACGGGGGCGCGGGTCGCTAAAGGGCGTCCCAGAAGCCCGCCAGTGCCTTCGCGGTCTCCTCCGGACGGTCGGTGTTCGGTGAGTGCTGGGCGCCCTCGATCACGGTCCGGTACGCGCCGAGCCGTTCGGCCATCTCGTCGATCAGCGGCACGGGCCAGGTGTCGTCCGTGGTCCCCGACACCACATGCACCGGCAGCCCCACCGCGGCAAGTTCGGCCACGCGGTCCGGCTCGGCCGTCAACTGCCTTCCGGTGGCGACGAGCTGGGCGGGGTTGTGCCGCAGCCAGCGGGCGCGCAGGGCGGTGCCGTCGAGGTCGGCGTCCTCCGGCGGATCGAGCGCCACCATGGCCTCCCACACCTGATCCATGGTCATGGCACCCAGGGCCTCCGTCAGCAGTGCGATCTTCCGCTGCTGCGCGGACGAAACCTCGGCGGGGCCAGACGAGATGAGGGTCAGCGACGCGAACGGCGAAGCGTCGAGCAGGACGGCCGCGCGGGAGATCTGACCGCCGAGCGAGTGCCCGACGAGATGTACGGGCGTACCGGCGGCCGCTGCCTGCGCGAGTACGTCAAGTCCCAACTCGCTCTGGACGTAAGTCTCTTGACGGTCCGACCCCTCGGATTCGTACTGGCCGCGCCCGTCCACCGCGACGACCCGGTACCCCGCCTCCGCGAGGGGTACCAGCATCGCGATGAAGTCTTCCTTGCTGCCGGTGTACCCGGGGAGCAGCAGCGCGGTGCCTCTGGGCTCCGCGTGCCGGGGCTCCGCTTCGAGCGCGGCGAATACGCCGCGCGACGTGCGCAGGGTGAGGGCGCGGGTGCCGGGGGGCGGGGTGAACGTGGGCGGCCTGCTCATGCGACGAGGCTAACGCGCCGATGGCCCGGCCCCCGCGAACGGGATGCTGTTGGTGAATTCGGGCCTGTGCGTGACGTCGGCCTTCAAGACCCGGTTGTGGTCTTGAAGGCCGACGTTGTCGTGTGGGGTGGGTGCGGATGTCGATGCAGCCGAAGGGGTCCGGGGAGATCCCGGCGGAGACGGTGCGGGTGGCGCGGGCCGCGTTCCCGAAAGGGAGCCTGGCGATCCGTGTGAGGGACGAACTGGGGTCGTTGTTCAGCGACGAGCAGTTCGCCGGTCTGTTTCCGGTGCGGGGGAAACCGGCTTGGTCACCGGGGCGACTGGCGATGGTGCTGGTGTTGCAGTTCGTGGAGGGGCTGACCGACCGGCAGGCCGCGGAGG
>NZ_JAGGPC010000084.1:0-48550 GCF_018614005.1 Streptomyces sp. ISL-99 | reverse complement strand
GCGACGACCACTAGAACTCAAGCAGAGGGTGGTCGGGCCCACGCGTCGTTTCCATTGGAAACGGCGATCAGGTCTGGTCGGGGAATCCGATGCTGGTCATCAGCTTCCGGTAATCGACGGCCGGCACCGAGTTGAGCAGGAGGATGGGGAGGGGGCAGCAGTCGTCGTACAGCTTCTTGGCGTCGGCCGAGTACCGGATGTAGGGCGTGAGGACGCTCCTCGAACAGCGGGACCAGCAGCTTGACGTCCTTCGGATCGGCCCGGGCCGACGGGATGACGGAGTCGTCCTCGTCGAGCATGCGGATCACGGAGTAGACCATCTTCCCGTAGCTGGCGGGGAAGTCGCGCCAGAAGATGTCGTCCTCGTCGCCGTCGTAGCCGAGCGGCGGCGACGTTCGCGGCGTGATCTTCCACATCGACCGCGGTTCGGAATACACGTCACGGAAGTTTGCCCGCGCCCTGTCGGAATCTGGGCGTCTTCCAGTCCATGGGCCGCGTCGGATCGTGTTTTAGACAACGCCGTGAGCGAGGCGTTCAACAGCGTCCTGAAGGTCGAGTACGTCCACCGGCGCATCTTCGCCACCCGGGCCAAGGCGCGGATTCGGATCACCACCTGGATCACCGATTTCTACAACGCGCGCCGACCACACATTGTGTGCAACTTCAACAGCCCGATCGACTACGAACGCGAGTACTGGGCCGACCTCAGCGTGGGGCTGGCTGCATAGGAAGGACTCCACAGTTCGAGGGGATTGACACAGCGCACGATCCCCGCGCTGGGAACCCTCCCTGCATGCGCGGACAGTCCGCCTCCCGCTGAACGGCCACGGCCGCGTTACTCAGTCAGCGCATGGCCTGTAGCAGCTGGCTCCTTCACTCAACGCCCACCTGCAATCCGGACAGCCTCCGGACGTGACGACTGCCACGATTGCCGACAGGTAACAGCAAATTCCTCTTTTCTTGCCTATGTCCTCAATAAAATCTTCGGACCAACGTCATCGCGACGAGCAGTACAGGAAGATCGACTTAGTTCAACTCCGCACTATGTGTGGGCTCTTGTCCGTATAACAACCAACGGCTGCGCCGAGACTTCACCCTGCCGGGCATAAGGCTGTAGTCATATTCCCCGACGGCCCGCCGGGGCCCGGACGGCCTGACCAGCCGGATGTTCCTCGGTGAGGGGCCTTCAATGTGCCGCCCCGCGCCGAAACAGGGGTTCCAGGCGCATTAACTCGCATCGACTCGCATCAGCCAGGGGGAACACCCATGTCTCAACTAAGCCGACGTCGCGCCCTGGGCGCCTCCGCCACGGCTCTGGCCGGCCTCGCCCTGACGGGCTTCGCGCGAACGGCCGAGCCATCCGGCCCTCCGGCCGCCGGGCACGGTAACGGGGAAGCCCACTCTCCGGAGGGCTCTGGGCACACACCCGCACAGCCGAAGCCGTTCGACGAGTCCTTCAAGGGACGTCGCATACAAGGTGCGCCGTCGCATCACGGAGGACACCACGGCGCCGGTTACTCCGTGCGCATCGACGGCGAGGAGCTGCACGTGATGCAGAACGCCGACGGCACGTGGATCAGCGTGATCAATCACTACGAGACGTTCACCAGCCCGCGGGCCGTGGCTCGCGCCGCCGTGGTCGAACTTCAGGGATCGCAGCTCGAACCCCTGCTCTGACGGCACCGCCGTCCAGCAACGCCGTCCAACCCTGAACCCGAAGGCATTTCCCATGACCGTACGCAAGAACCAGGCGAACCTCACCCCCGCCGAGAAGCGCCGCTTCGTCGACGCGCTGCTCGAGCTCAAACGCAGCGGGCGTTATGACACGTTCGTTACTACCCACAACGCGTTCATCATGAGCGACACCGACAACGGAGACCGTGTAGGCCACCGTTCGCCGTCCTTCCTGCCCTGGCACCGCAGGTTCCTCATACAGTTCGAGCAGGCTCTCCAGGCAGTGAACCCGGACGTGGCACTGCCCTACTGGGATTGGACTGTGGACCGCTCCCCCACGTCCTCTTTGTGGGCGGCCGATTTCCTGGGCGGTACTGGCCGAAGCAGGGACGGGCAAGTGAGCGACGGCGCTTTCGCAGTCACCGCCGGCAAGTGGCCGGTGTCCGTACGGGTCGACGGACGCGGTTTTCTCCGCCGAGCCCTCGGCTCCGGCGGCCAGCAGCTGCCCACTCGCGCGGAGGTCGACTCGGTACTCGCGATGCCCACGTACGACACCGCGCCCTGGAACAGCGCGTCCGACGGTTTCCGCAACCACCTGGAAGGCTGGCGCGGCCTCAACCTTCACAACCGCGTACATGTGTGGGTGGGCGGACAGATGGCCACCGGTGTCTCCCCCAACGACCCGGTGTTCTGGCTGCATCATGCGTTCATAGACCGGCTCTGGGCCCAGTGGCAGGCCCGGCACCCGGGATCGACGTACCTGCCTGCTGCCGGAACACCCAACGTGGTGAACCTCAATGACGTCATGCGTCCCTGGAACGACGTGACGCCCGCTGACATGCTGGACCACACCAGGCATTACACCTACGACACCGCGGCGTAGCCCGAGCCTGTCCCTCGCCCGCACCCCGGCGTGTCGGCCCCACACCCGTACGCGAGTCCGTCGGTCTCCCTCTGCGAGCCTGTCGGGTGGCTGATCATGCGTGCAGCGTGACGGTCGCGTTCCGTCTGCCGGGCATGGCGACGGCCCCCGAATGATCACTTGGTGTGTGAGTGCGAGGCCGTCATCGGCCCATGGCGTACCTCGCCTGCAAGAACGGGATGATGCTGCGGGATCGGTGTGTGAGTGGAGCGTGTCAGCGACTCCTCCGGTGCCTTGGAGCGTGGCACGCATGTACGACTACTTCCTGGGGGAAAATGACAACTACCAGTCGGATCGGGATCCTGCGCTGCCTTGCTCGAGGAAGTCCCCAGCACCATGGAGCCGGCCCGTAACAATCGGCGGTTCAGTCGTCTACGTCGACAACGATCCAATCGTGTTGGCCCACGGACGAGCCCTACTGGACCGGAACGAGCACACGACAGTCATCCACTCGCCCCGCTCCCGGACGGGTTCCCCCGGGCCTGCAGCGCAGTCGCTGGCGCGCTCCCCAGGGCGCGCCCCGCCGATCGGTGGAGCGGCGCCCACCCGATCAGTCACCGTCCGTGCGACCCGCCGCCCCGGCTCTCCGTACCGGCCGGAGGCGGCGGAGATGCTGACCACCCCCGGGAAACAACCGTTCCTCAGGGCGAACAGCCATCGGAGGCGACCATGCCGCACATGACTCCCGTCGACCACAAGGTCAAGCACAAATCGACCATCCCGGCGAACTTCGGCACCAAGATCGAGCT
The DNA here is from genome assembly GCF_018614005.1 of Streptomyces sp. ISL-99. Classification (NCBI taxonomy): domain Bacteria; kingdom Bacillati; phylum Actinomycetota; class Actinomycetes; order Kitasatosporales; family Streptomycetaceae; genus Streptomyces; species Streptomyces sp. ISL-99. The sequence goes on along the minus strand of NZ_JAGGPC010000084.1, from coordinate 45,205 downwards.
CTTCGTACGGGAGTACAAGGCCGCCGACTCCGGGGGCGCACCCAAGCCGGTCCTCATGCTCCACGGCAGGAGCGTTCCGGCCCTCCCCGGCTTCGACCTCGTGCGCCCTGCGCAGGGCAGTTCCCCGCACCCGGACACCAGCTACAGCTGGGCGCAGGCCCTCGCGGGCAAGGGATACGACGTGTACATCATGGACCTCCAGGGATCCGGGCTCTCCCCCCGCCCGGAAATGCACGACCCGTGCAACGCCAACCCGGCCCAGCGGGGCCTCTTGAAGACCAATCCCGGTACGGAGGACTGCGACCCGTCAGCGAACTACCCGCACCAGTTGGGGAACTCCATGAGCGAATGGGGCGAGCTGGGCACCGTCGTCAAGTTCATCAGGGGCCGGTGCGCCAACGAGAAGGTCGCATTCATCGGCTGGTCCGCGGCCGCGTTCGTCATGGGCCCGTACGCGCTGCAGAATCCCGGGGACGTGGAAAGCATGTTCCTTCTCGCGCCCATGTTCCCCCCGAACGGCCGATGGTCGACGAACACCTCCGACCCCTTCGCTCCGCCTCCCGGAACGCCCCTGCCCACGAAGCCCGAATCCAATCCGCCCGCGGTCTTCGGGTTCCCGATGAACCTGACCAGCAAGGCGGGACTCCAAGCCGGCATCAGTGACAAGGAGCTGGCCGAGCACGTGTGGCAGGCCATCATGGACTGCGACAGCATCGGCCAGAAGTGGGGCGGCTCGACCCCGGGGGCACCCGAGGGCGTCATGCGGTGGCGCAACTCCTATTGGTGGGGCTGGAACACAAGCACCGTGCCACACGGCCCCACGCTCGGCAGCACCGTGCCGGTGTGCATCGTCTACGGAGACCAGGACAGAACAGCCAACACGCCACAGGAGATGGGGCCGGTGCTGCACTTCTCCGTTCCGAAGCTCTACAAGGAGATCCCCGGCGTCGACAAGCTCATGTTCCGTGTAGAGGGCTGGGACCACAACCCGGTCTGGGAACGTAAGGCCAACCAGATCCTGCAGCACATGTCCTGGAAGTGGCTCAAAGACAAGAAGGTGTACGGCGTCGAGAGCGGAAGCTGGATCATGGACATGGACGGCGTGCTGGCGGAAGTGGAGTAAGGCCCCGTGCCGCGGGAGATGAGGGAGAACGCCTGATGCCGGTGTCCGCCGCCACGGAGACGAAGCTCCGCGAGGCCATGGCCGTCTGCTGGCCGGCGAGCCGCCGCACACCGACGGCGCGCTGACCAAGGAGAACCTGGCGCGCGAGGCGAAGGTCAGCCATGCCACCGTCCACCGGGCCGAGGAGATCCGGGCCGAGTGGAATGCCAAGGTCGCCCGCCCTGTGCTCCGTACGCCGGGAGAAGTCCAACGCGACGAAACCGTCGCCGAATTGCGCCGCAGGCTGCGCGAGGCCACCTCCAGGGCGACTGAACTACAGGGCAGGCTCGACGCGCTCGCCACGGTGACCGCGAACCTCTACTACGAGACCTCGAGCTGAAGAAGAAGGCGAGCGCACGGCGCCAGGGCCGGGTCACCGCCCTGCCCGCGTCGGGCCCGTGGCTGGAGTAGCTACCCGAACCCCGACGGAGAGACGAGAGCCCGGAGCTGTGACATCACGGTCACAGCTCCGGGCTCTCGTCCGAGCCAGCGGGACAGCCGCCGTCCGCGACTGCGTTCGTTCACCAGGCGACGGTCAGCCGGGGGTCCGGGCGGGCGACACGGGCACCTGCTTCGAGCCGGTCGTCGCCGGTGGAGGAGAGGTAAGGGCTATCCCGCAACTATGGCTGAGGTATGCGACGAAGGGGAGCCCTTCAGGTGGCGGGCGGGGCCCTGGAGATGCGCAGCCCTGTGCCCAGCCGATGGCGACGAAGTCTGGTCAGAGACTTCATCGCTGATGGCCTCTATGATCACGGCCGGGGGTGTTGATGTGAAGGTGAGATGGGGGAGATCCGTCGGGGCCGCGGTTCTCACGATGACGGTGATTTCGACGGGCGGGTGCAGCGCCGGGGGGTCGGACGGCAAGGGAGCCCCGCTGACACCCGGCGCGACAGCCACACCGCAGGTCACAAACGTAGCGGCGCCCACCGGGCCAGGGGTGCCGGAGGAGTCGGCGCGGATCACCCCGGAGGACGGCAAGCTGCTCGAACGCTTCCGTAAGAACAGCGTGCCCCCGGGCTACGAACAGCCGTCTGAGGACACCCTCGCGGTGATCCTCCGCGGAGCCGACAGTGCCGGCCATCTGGGCTGGATGGCGGACGAGCAGACGTACTGCTTCGCCTCGACCCGCGCGAGCGGATCGCTCTCCACGCGGTGTGAGCGGCTCCCCGCCCGGCACGCCCCGCACATCGCGGCTGGCCCGCACCTCCGCGGCCACGGCATTGGCGAGGAATACAACTACTACACCGCGCTCGTCCTCGACGGGCGGGGCCGTTTTTCCTTCACAGGCCCCAGCAAGAGTTTCGGACCGGTGCACCAGGCCACGGTGGTCTTCCCTTCAGGCAGGACGGCCGCCCTCCTCGTCTACGAGGTCCTCGACCGGCAGCTCGACGACGCCGCCGAGATCTGCGACGACGGGCGCGCGCACTGCTTCACGGCCACGGCCACGATGGAAGACCCGGACAGTCCCTGACAGCTATCCCGTCACCGCTGATCACGAGTGAGATGATCTCGTGGTGGCTGGTGTGATCACGGCGTCGGAGCCGTCTTGGATAGCCCCATTCAGCGGACTGAGCCCACGGCAGTTCGGCAAGCTGGTCACCGCGATGCGGCGTGAGGGTGCGGACCCGGTTCGCAAGGGCAGGCCGTGGGGCCTTCCACTGGAGGACCGGATCCTGCTGGTAGCCGCCTACTGGCGCACGAACCTGACGTTGCGCCAGCTCGCCCCGTTGTTCGGCGTCTCGAAGTCCGCGGCGGACCGCGTTATCGACCACCTTGGCCCACGGCTCGCGCTCCAGCCTCGTAAGCGATTCCGCAAGGACACCGTGCTGATCGTGGACGGCACCCTGGTCCCTACCCGCGACCACACGGTGGCTGCGCAGTCAAAGAACTACCGGTACTCCACCAACCACCAGGTCGTCATCGACGCCGACATCCGCTTGGTCGTCGCGGTCGGTAGGCCCCTGCCCGGCAACCGCAACGACTGCAAAGCGTGGGAGGAATCCGGCGCCAAGGCCGCCGTCGGCAAGACCATGACGATCACCGACGGCGGTTATCCGGGCACTGGCCTCGTCATGCCCCACCGTCGCCTCAAAGGCGACGGCGTCCACCACGCCACGCTCGGCATCGCCCGCCTGCACAGCCTCACCCTCGCTGGATAGACGACCGGACCGGTCAGCGACCAACAGACCCCGCACATACCCGAGCTTATTTACGGGACAGCGCTTAAAGCGTGTTGCAGAAGGCTGTAACTGGGCAGGTCAGGGCCGGGTTCGTGTCCGGTCTGTTCATGTGGCCAGGGCGAGGTTGTGCATGTGGGCGACGGCCTGGACTGCGTGGTGGAGACCGTTGCCGCGCTGTCGGCAGTCGCGGAGGATCTTGAAGTGCTTCATGCGGGCGAAGGCGTGCTCGACGCGGGCGCGCACCCGGCGATGCTCGGCGTTGTCCGCCTCCTCGCCCGGAAGTAACGCTCGGCCGGGCCGTTTGCGGTGCGGGACGACGAGCCCTGTGTTGATATAGGCGCCGTCGCCCAGCACGGTCACGCCCTGACACTGTTCCGCCAGGCCGGATTCCCTCCAGACGCGGGCGTCCGCCCGATTGCCAGGCGCGGGACGGGCTGTGGCCACCACCAGCTTGGTGTCGGCGTCGATGATGACCTGCACGTTCGCCGAGAACCGGTAGTTACGTGAGGATGCGCCGACCTTCCGGTCACGGACCGGGATCAAGGTGCCGTCCACGATCCACAACCGCTCGACATCGGCGACGGGCCGCGGGGCCGGCTCCAGCGCGAGGAGGGGCCGCAGTCGCTGGATGACCCGGCACACCGTTGCCGGCGAGCATCCGAACAGCGGCGCGAGCTGCCGCATCGTGAGGTTCGTGCGGTAGTAGACGGCCACCAGCAGCACCCGTTCCGCCAGCGGCAAGCGCCACGGCCGACCACCGCCGGGACCGTTCCCACCCCGTTCCCGCACTACCTTCAGCAGCCGCTCGAACTGCCGCATCCGCAACCCGGTGAACGTCTCCACCCACAACGGCTCAGCCCTCAACACCCCACGCATGCAGGGGAAATGCCCGCCTCACAGCCTTCTGCAACACGCTTTAGTGGCCTTCGCGTCCCGCTGCGTCCTCGGTGCTGCCGCACGCGGTGAGGCTGGGGGATCAGCAGGGCGGCGGCGAGTGCGGCCGTGGTGGTGCGGGTGCGCATGGTCCCCCAGGGACGTTGCGTGATGAGGGGGACATCATCTTGCAGGTCGGGAGATTAGGGAGCGGAACGCGAAGACCCCTGGCGCCCTTGTTGGGGTTGTCATCGCGCGCCCCAATGTGCGCCTTGTGCGCTGCAAGTGCTCTGACCGCTGCTGCTTGACCGGGAACTGCCGTCATCGCCCAGAGGTTCAACAGTGAAAGGTCATGCGGCGACGCGCCTTCAACTGGGGTGCCTCGCCATTGGGTTGCGAGGTGAAGGTCAATTGGACAAGGAGCAAGTGTTCTCTGCCGCGAGCAAGGCCACGGGCGGCGCGGCGAAGGCTGTGGTCCGAATCGTCGTGGAGTCGCAGATTGAGGACAAGTTCGGGGAAGTGGCAGCAGAGGCGGCGGGCGAAGCAGCTGGAGCTGCTGCGGGCAGCCTGGTCGAGGACGCTACGAGGGCAGGGCTCGACTACGTTGCCGACGATCTGCTTGACGACATCGATGACGCCTTGGACTTCTGCGTCGAGGTGGGCGAGGCGGCGGTCGAGTGCGTTGCCGACGTGCTCGAAGACATCGGGGACGGTTTCGACACGGCGCTGGACTTCTGCGTCGAGGTGGGCGAGCAGGTGCTCCAGCAGACGATCGAGCCGTGGAGGAAACCCGCGGCGGTGGCATGGCGAGTTGTCCGCCCCCTCGTCTGATGGCATGGCGAAGGCCCCGACCGGAGGGAAATGGTCGGGGCCTTCATGAGCTCTGGTCAGCGGTGTGTGGGCACTCCGCAGTTCCAAGCCGACACAGACATGCAACAGCGCCACCACAACGGAGCGACAGTCAGCACCGCAGCGACCACGCGTCCTTCTGGAACGCGGGGATTCCGGCACTGATATCACCGGTACGGCGAGTTTCCGGAACCGCCACTACCACCGGCCGACCGTCACTCCGGACACCCTCGATTACGGGCGTCTGGCGGCGGTCGCCGTCGCGACCGCCGCAACCGCCGCGTCCTGGTGAGCTCGGTGTTCACCGAGCACGAGAGGGTGCACCCGGTACGCGATGGTTCACGCAGTACGCGAGGGGCGACGCCGCAGAGCGACCTTTGCCGGTCCCGCCGCGATGGCCCTACGACGGGTCCTCGGCCAGGCCATGGCGATGCGCGAGTGCGCCGCCTCAGCACGGAGTGCCACACACCCCGGCAGCCGCCGGCGAGTCCGGCTCGTACGCGGCGCGAGTCATCTGGGCCGGGCGTTGTTCTGCGCCCGCTCGCCCATACGCTCCCAGAACCGCCTCAGCCCGGCGACATCCGTGCGTCTCTGCCAGGGCGCCTGAGGGCGGAGAAGAGACCGCGACAGTTGCGTGGACTGCGCCCGGCAGAAGGCCTCGCTCAGCTCGACCCGGTGGCCGTCCAGGCCCTTGGGCGGGTACGGGCACAGTTCGAAGGCGCAGTCGTCCCGGCAATTGGAACCCGCCTGCGACGCGGGCGTACGGACGACCGTACGACCGGGGTCGAGCGGGCCGCGGTCCCGGGTGAGACACGGCGGCAGGTCCGGCCGCACCGTGTGCTGAAGACGCCGCAGCCTGTCCTTGGGCCAGTCGCCCCGCTCGGCGAGGTTGAGCAGCAGGAGGACATCGGCGAGGAGCTGCTGGGCGCGCGGGTGCAGGGAACTCCAGCCGGTGGAGGGCGGAATCCACAGGTGGTGCTTGCGCGCTTCGCCCCGTGGGGCCGTCTGCGAGCCGACGTGGGCGGCGACGCCGGACTCGTCGATCCACAGGAACCGCTCCGGCTGGCGGGTCTCCATGGCCCACACGCACAGCTCGGCCGCCGCCTCGACGAAGGGGTGCTGCGGCTCGCCGTCCGGGAGGGCGAGCCACTGACGTACCTGTTCGGCAGGATCGGAGCCCGGTCCGTTCTCCGGGCGTGTCACCGCGCCCCCGTCGGGCAGCGCCCACAGGGTCAGCGCGTGCAGCAGCGTGAGCCGGGTGAACCAGAACCGGGTGCGCTTGAGCATGTCCCAGGCCTGCCCGCTGAGGTACTCGCGGGCCTCGGCCCGGGCATGCGGATGCCGGTGGCGGCGGTTCGCCGCGTACTTGAAACCCTGCGCCAGAGCCACCTCCACCGTGAGGTCGAGGGCCGGGGCATCGGCCCGGTCCGCAGCGCCGACCCGCCGTACCCAGCCCTCAAGGAACTCGTACGGGGTGTTCTGGTGGCGGTGGGTGGTGACGGATCCCACGAGCAGCGGGACCAGCCACGCGCACATGGTGTCGTCCCGCCATCTCTGCTCCTCGTCCTCGCGCTCCTTCTCCTCCCGCCTGCGCTCCGCCCGCCGCCGTTCCTCCCGCTCCGCCGACTCCCGTTTGGTCCGGACGATGTCACCTTCGGTCCGGCGACGTCTCCTGTACTCCTCTTCCGCGACGGCCTCCGGTTGCTGGCTCGCCCACAACTGCTCCATCCAGTCCGGCTCGCGTTCCATCCGCTGTTCCGGGACGCCCTGCGGCCCGCGCAGCCGGGCCTGGAGCACCGCGAAGGCGCTGTCGCCGCCCGCCGCGCTCCCAGGAAGGTCAGGACGAGCAACGGGACGTACCCACCGCGCTTGCGGACCCGCCACTTCCGGGCATGGTTGTATCCCCGCTGCATCAACCGACGCGAAGCACCCCTGCCAATGTTCACCCTGTGACTGATTCCGTGTCAGCGTGGCACGCCACCGACATTCACCCGCGCGGCGCAGCATCCCGTTCAGCCGTCCGGAGTGATCTTCTGGTTGGAGCGGAAGACGTTGGCCGGGTCGTAGTGCTGCTTGAGCGCGCGCAACCGGCGGAGCCCGTCCTCTCCGTACGCCTGCCGCACGCGTTCCGCGCCCTAGTCCATGAGGAAGTTGACGTAGACACCGTCGTGGCAGGGCTCCAGCGCGGACCAGGAGTCGCGCACCCACTGGCGCTCGACTGCGAAGCCGTTGGCGGACTCGCAGTCGCCGTTGATGTTGATGTCGATGTTGAAGGTGTGGACCGTGCCCCGGCCGCTGAACGCGGTCTCGTCCTCACCGACGCCGGCGACGGCACCGCCGAGGCGGAAGATCCCGCAGGCCGAGAGCGGAGAGGTGATCCGCAACGCGTGCTCGGCCGTGATGTTGATGACCTCGTCGCTGAGCCGGTCGACGCGCAGGCCCGGAAGTGGTACCACCCCCCGGGGCGGAACGACGGGTCGAACATGGCCTGATGCTGTACGTACGGCTTGGGCGCGCACAGATCCAGCAGCGGCGTCCCGAAGGACCGCAGCGGTCGCAGGACGTCCTGACCCGCCTTGATGTCCCCGGCGTAACGATTGATCACTGCTACGACCGGCCTTCCGTGCAGCTCGGGCGGGATGGCGGGGAGCGGCGGGGCCTGGCGGTGGACGACGATGGTCGTCAGCTCGTCCGGTACGTCGGTGATCCAGTCCCGGTAGAAGCGCAGAACGTCCGGCGCCTCCTCCATGGGCCACAGGACCGGCGGGCGACCACCGCGGGCCCCACGGGGTTGAGCCGGAACTCGAACTCCGTCACCACGCCGAAGTTTCTTCCCGCGCCGCACACCGGCCAGACGCAGGACGGCGGGGCCGTGGTTGCCGTAGGCGCCGGTGTCGCACAGGACGTGCAGCCGCAGTGCCGTGAGCGTGCCGTCGCAACGTGCTGCGATCTTCACCCGGACATGGAAGGGGTGGCGCGTGGTGGCGGTGAACTCCTCGGCTCGGGTGTACTCCAGTTTGACGTGCCGCCCGGTGCGCAGCGCGGCGAGCACGGCGATGTCCTCAGTGAGCATTTCCTGCTTTCCGCCGAACGCGCCGCCGACACGTGCGGCGGTGACATGCAGGCGCTTGGGCGGCAGGCCGAACACCGTGGCCAGGAGCCGGCGGGTCAGGTGAGGTGCCTGGGGGGCGGTATGGACGTGCAGCCGTCCGTCATCGCCTTCCCAGACGAGGCTGGCGTGGGTTTCCAGGGCGGCGTGCTGAACTCGATGCGTGCGGAAGGTGCCCTCGTAGCAGAAGTCCGCCTCGGCCAGCCCGGCGTCGATGTCCCCGCGGATGATGTGCAGTTCGTCGACGACGTTGCCGCGGGGGTGGATGTGCGGGGCAGCGGCCGACAGGGCCTCTTCGGGGCCGGTGACGGCGGGCAAGGTTTGGTAGGTGATGCGGACGCGGCGGCAGCCCTCTTCGGCGGCGGCTTCGCTGTCGGCCACGATCGCCGCGACACGCTGCCCGGCGTCACGGACGACGTCGTCCAGGCGCGGATGTCGGCCGGGTCTTCATCCGCGAGTTCGTGCAGGGCGGTGGAGAAGCATGCCTTGGGGGCGTCGTGATGGGTGAGGACGCGATGAACTCCTGATACGGCGAGGGCTTCGGTGATATCGATGCCGACGACGCGGGCGTGCTGGTGCTCCGAGCGGACCAGCTTGACGTGCAACAGTCCTGCGGGGTTCGGGCGGTCGAGGGTGAAGCGGGCCCTGCCCGTGACGACGTCCTCGACCTCCGGTCGGCCAAGGGGCGGCACGGATCTTCACAGGAATGGATGAGAGTCGATGAGGATCAAGGGGAGACCGAGAGCCTGCGGCCTCGGCCCCCCACCCGCTCGTCGACCAACTGATCGTCCACGAACTGGCCGGCTCAGCCGACTACCGCTATGGGCTCACTCACGTCGTTGCCGAACATCTTCCTTGCAAGTCCCGTTCTACGGCCGGCTGCCGAGGCCGCTGGGCTTGGGGTATTCAGCCTCATCCTCGGTACGGGCGAACCGCAAGCGAGTGATCAGGGGACGGTTGTTGCGCAACTGTGGTACCTGCCCGGCATGAGAGGTGAGGTAGCCGACGAGCCCCCTGCCGGGCGCCCAGGCCACCTCTTCTGCGGTACTGACAGCCGGAATGGAAGTCTGCAATTCTCGCCGTGCGGGCGGGTCCATCCCCCAGGGCATGGGGGGCAGGCGGTAGCCGCCCGGTCCTTTGCCGCCGCGGCGGGAGCGGGCACTGAAACGGCGTGACACCGTGTCGAACACCATCGTCGCGCCGGGAAATGCTTCAGCGCACGCAGTGATCAGCTCAGTGACGTGGTCGTGCTCCAGATACATCAGCAGGCCTTGCGCGGTGACCAGCACCCCTCCAGCGCTGTGGATGCCGTTCATCCAGCGGTGGTCCCTGACATCACAGGTCACCGCCACCTGGCGTGGGCCATGCGGCAGAACCTGGCGGCGCAGCTCAATTTGATCGGCCAGGTCAACAGTGATCCATTGCACTCGCCCGTTGTCCACTCGCCAGAACTGTGTCTCCAGTCCCTCGCCGAGAGCGATTACCGTGCCGTCCGGATGCGTCGTGAGGAACTGTTTGACCACACGGTCGAAAGTGAGCGCGCGCAGGGCGATGGCCTGTGCCACCCATGCCCTGGGTTTGCCGAAATGTTCACGGAAAGGGAAGCACAGTTCGGAGACCAACCGCACCGCTTGCGGGTCAGACAGCACGGTATTCGTACGTCCCGCCTCAGCCGCACGGTGATACACCGTCCACAGGGACGTTTCCGACACACCAGGAAGATCCGTTGACATTTCCCATACCTTCCACACCAGCCCGCCAAGCAACCACAAACTGCCGCGCCGTTTATAGCTCACTCCGGCATCGGCGTCCCATTCGGTCATGAGTCCAGCCTGGCCAGGGTGGCCAAATGCAACACGGCGCCGATAAACGCACCGGGCCGCCTGCCGCCCACGGACGCGGCACCTGAACCTCGAAGCAAATACCCCTCGGAAGCCCATTATTCCTTGACGGTGGCGCGGAAGCCGGTGCGTCGCCAGGTACTTGCGAACCCTCCCCCGACGTGGGCCGCGGCAGGGCATTCTTCAACGCGGACGGCGCGTACCCACGACTGCAAGCCAAGGCCGCACGGCTGCCCGGTCTCCGAAGCCGGTGACAGGCTCACCGCCACTCGCCGCCAATCGGCAACTCACCGAACCAATAGATTCACGATGATTTCGATTTTCTGTGCGCTGCAAGTGCTGAGAGTCGTTCACGGCTTCTGGATCCTCCTTCAATGAGGCAAGGCGATCGCGAGCCAAAGAGAACGACTCACCCTTGCGCCAGAGCAGGAACAACTCGAAGCCCTCGTCCCGCAGGATGTCCCGGCCACGGAACTGAAAGGAGATGCCCCGTGTACGGGCCACGAAGAGCCTGTCGCATCCCCACGTACGCGTCCCTGCCGTTGATCGATGCGTACAGCGACTCTCCCAGCCATCGCTTGTCCGTACCGTGCTCCACCACGACATCAACGTCGTTCGGCTCCAGAGCCCCGCGCACGTACGACCCGAAGACGTACACCTCGTCCACGAGACCCAGCGGCCAACCGCCCTGCTCAAGACGAGTGATCAAGTCTTCCAGCAGCCGAGTCGCCCGCTCACGCCTCACCCCGGCACGCCCTCATCGACAGCAGCACGGAACTCCTGCGTCGTCACATACACAGAACCCGGCACCGCCCTGCGCCTACCGTCCTGAAGCGTCTGCGACACCACCTCGGCCGAAGCCCTCATCCGGCCCATCCGGTACTCCTCGACCGCCGCCGCGAATTCCTCCGGGACCTCCCGCTGGTCCACCACACCCGCCACAGCAACCTGCGGGTAGGAACCACCGAACGTCTGAAGCCGCGACCAGCCCAACGACCGGGCCGCCTTACGCATCGCCGAACGGATCAGATCAACCCCACCCAGCGCCTCGGCCTCATCAACAGCCAGCCGCAACTCATACGCCCCACCGAACCCTCCCCCATCAGGGGGACACGACCGGCGCAGCAACGGCACAAGGACAGCAACGAGACGCTCATGACGCGGATCACCCGCAAACGAAGGCATAAACCGAGCGTAGCGAGACCCCCACTCCCCCACCCCAGAATCAACCAACTCGCACCTACACGAGCGTCATCCGCCCTACCCAGGAAACGACAGTCCCCTTCTCCGAACCGACGAGACCGTCAACACCAACTGCCCACCACAACCGCCCCTATAGCGGTGATGGACGGCGTACGGTGGCGGACGCGGACCGGGGCGCCATGGCGACGCGATGTCCCTGCGCAGTATGACAAGTGGGAGACGGTCTACGGACTGTTCCGGCGTTGGCAACGGGTGGCACGTGGGCTCGTATGGTGACCCGGCTCCAGGCCGCTGACGCGAAGGGCCTCATCACCTGGGACGTCCATGTCGACTCCACCGTCTGCGGCGCCCACCAGCACGCTGCTGGAGCGTCGAGAAGGGCTCTGCAAAAGGAGCCGCCCGGCGGGCTGAAGACCGAGCCGGCCGACCACGCGCTGGGGCGGTCCTGGGGCGGGCTGAGCACAAAGATTCACCTGGCCTGGGAACAGCGTCAACGTCCGCTCTCGCTCCTCATCAAGCCCGGCCCGTGGGGCGACTCCCCGCAGTTCCGGGCAGTCTTGGCGGCGATCCGGGTTCCTCGGCTCGGGCGGGGCCGTCCCCACGTCCGACCTGATCGCGTGCGGGCCGACCGGGCCCACAGTTCTCGCGCCAACCGCGCCCACCTGCGCGGACGAGGTATCAAGCGACCATTCCCGAGCCTGCTGCCCAAGCTGGCTACCGGCGGCGGCGCGGCCTCGCCGGTGGCCGGCCGCCACGCTTCGATCACGAAAATCTGCCGGGCCGCCTCCACCCGACGGCGGCCGCCCGCGCTTGACTGCGCGACCGCGGCATCGACTGGATGCCCTTCGACCCGGACGAGATCCAATGGAGTTTGGCCTGTGGCATCGGCCCTAACGGCCACTGGCACGGTTGGTTCGACATCCGCATCCACACCAGCGCGCTGCGACGGCTCGGACTCCATCCCGACCAGCCCACCGCCAAGGTCACCGGCACATCTCCACCTGGCTGGTGGCATGCCGCCGCAGAACGCAACGCTCACCAGGGGGTGCCTTGCCGATAAGACACCCCCTGGCGCCGACTGCCGCACGACAGTCCGAGAATGCGGTCGTGGCCCCCGCCGCGAAGCTGAGAGCCCGTATGGACACGTAGACAGGTAGAGGTAGAGGTAGACAGCCTCAAGCTCGGACAGATCTGGGCAGTCGGAACTCAATGCTCTCTCAGCCGGCGTGGAGGATCCGAAAGCGATCAGGCTCCGCCGGGTCCCGATCAACAACTTGGATGGGTGTCCAAGCCCATTGCCAAACGCTGATGCCCGGCGTGCGGGAGAACCGGATCGGTCCGCGGGTTCCCTCGACCGCCACGCGCGGCCATGACTCGGCGATGGCCGCCCGGTCCGTGCCGTGGGAACGCAGTACGTCGGCGAGGACTGCGACGGTGTCCCAGCCCTCGAAGGCGGTGAAGGAGGGTGCTTCGCCCAGCCGCTCGCGGAGCTCCTTCCCGACGCGTTCGCCGAGCGGACCGAGTCGCTCGGGCAGATATCGCAGGAAGGGGATCCCGGCACCGTCCTCGCCCAGCACCGCGGCCCATTCGGCGAACTCCGGTTGCCCGGCCGGAGCGCCGATCAGGATCTGCGCGAGCCGCCGGTCGCCCCGGACGGCCGTGACGATCGGCACCGCCGGCTCCGGATGGCCGACCAGCAGGAGGAGCGCCGTCGCGCCGTGGTCGACGAGCGCGTCGCACAGGGCCTCGGGGGTGAGCGCGTTCGTGTCGAGTTCGACGACGGTGCCGCCGCGGGGAGCGAGGTGGTCCCGCAGGACGCGGGTCCCGGACGCCCAGTAGACGCTCGGCTGGGTCGCCACGGCGATCCGACGCCGGCCCGCGCCGAGGAGGAAGCCGGCGTAGATTCGCCAGCCGTGGGACTGGGCCGGGGCCAGGCGCGCGACCCACTCCGTCGGCTCCTCGGTGAGCGCGTCGAGCACCGCGGATGAGCAGAGGAACGGCACGCCGAGGGCGTCGGCCCGGGCGGCGGCGGCGCGGGCGACGACGCTGTGGTACTCGCCCGCCACGGCGGCCACGCCCAGGCCGGCCAGTTCGTCCACGGCCGCCGCGGCCCGCTCCGGATCGGCCGCGGTGTCCCGGACCACCAGCTCCAGTGGTCTGCCGTCGATCCCGCCGGCGTCGTTGACCTCGCGAACGGCCAGGTCGAGTCCTGCGAGCAGGTGTCGGCCCGCCTCGACCCAGCCGGGCCGCGTCAGCGGGACGAGAGCGCCCAGACGTACGGACGACCCGTCTGTGAGTTCCGCTCCGGACAGCGATGGTGACGTGTTCATCGGGTGGCCTCTCCCCTGGGACGATGCGGTCGCGGTCCGCCCGGATCGCGCGCCGGTCGGGGCCGGCGGTTCCCGTTCATCACGTTTCGCCGCGGCGGGCGCGCCCGGGTGATCATGCCGGTCATTGGATCCACCACCATCGCCCATAGGCAACCGATTATTTGTTCGCTGGGCTGCCAAGCTTCATCGTCATCGGCACCAACGAGGGCCTGCACCTCAGAAGGTCGCTTCTGAATCAGGCCCCAGCCCGAAGCGCCCTCCTTCGTCGCCTTCGAGGGCTACGACACGGTCGCCATCCTCGCCGAAGTGCTGGGCTCTCACGGCGCGGACCGGGCGCGCACTGCCGAACCCTGGCCGCGCGTTGCAGTCGAAGGCACCTGCGGGCAGATCCAGTTCTCCCGCACGCCAGGCATCAGCGTTTGGCAATGGGCTTGGACACCCATCCAAGTCGTTGATCGGGACCCTGCGGAACCCGATCGCTTTCGGATCCTTCACGCCAGCTGAGAGAGCACGGAGGTCCGACTGCCCAGAGTTGTCCGTACTTGAGGCTGATCCCCAAATCGTGGCGCTGGCGCAGATCATGCCGACCGACACCGGCGTCAATGAGCAGATCGACTGGGCGGCCATCGATTGCCGGCTGGGAACCCGCCTGCCCGCGGAGTGCCAGTCCTTCCTCGAGACCTACGGCGCCGGCGGCATCGGCGGTGTCGCCCACGTCCTCCGCCCCGTTCCCGTCCCGGACAGCGACTACCGGCCCGGAAGCATTGCCGACGACACGCCAGGCGCACAGGAGACCCGGCACCACACCCCCGAACACTGGCGTCCCGAGGTCGACCCCGACGACATCATGATCTGGCGCCGCACCCCTGGTGCGGACGTCCTCTGCTGGGTCACCACCGCGGCGACCTCGACCAGTGGCCCGTCCTCGTCTGCGGCCGCCACACCGACGCCATCAGCATCAACTAGACCCGCCCACCGTGGTGCGTCCACTGGCGCGAGTGGCGCCGACTGGTCCTGACCGGAGTGACGGACCCCTACCCGAACACCTGAAGGGCCGACACGGCCACACGAACTGCTCTCGTTGCTCACCAACATCGAACGAGAGAAATCCCGCCCAGCGCGCTCAGAACTCACCTACGCAGACAGTGGGCACCAAACCCAGACGCGCAGTATGAACCGACAGTCACGACACCTACGACCACCGATACGCCTCGCGCCAGGCAAAATGAGCGGCATGGTCAACGAGGGAAACATCGACTTCACGCTGTCGCGGGGCGCGACAGGTTTCTTCCGGCCGCAGGACGGCCCGCTCCCAACGACTGACCTGCGTGCGTTTCGCGCCGCTCTGTATGCCGCTTCCCGCGTCGCCGGAGGTGAAGTAGGTGAGGTGGAGGAACAGGCGTACCCCCGGACCTTCCACACCGCAACGATCATCAGGCGCGCAGGCGAGAACATCGTCCTGTGTCACGCTCATCACCCCTGGATCGCCTTCGCCCAGACGCGTCGGGACTGGTACGGAGAGGAGTTCCTCGCCCCGCTGCCGTGGGCTCACGCCTTCACCAACGCGGGCTTCGTGGTCCTTACTGAGGTTTTCGTGTCGTCGTCGGGTAGTGACGGTTCATGATCCCTGCGGTATGCCGGTGGGGTGAGGTATTCGGAGGGTGGGGGCCTGACCGCTGAGCGTCGGGTGTTTCGTGAGGGGATCCGGCTTCAGGCCGGGCAACGGTTCGCGGCGGGTGAGAAGACCGCGGTGATCGCGAAGGACCTGCGAGTGAGCGTGCGGTCGGTGGAACGCTGGCGCCGTGCCTGGCGCGAGGGCGGCATGGAGGGCCTGCGTTCTGCGGGTCCGGCGAACTCACCGACCATCACCGACGCCCAGTTCGCCGTGCTGGAGGAGGAACTCGGCAAAGGCCCGGCGACGCACGGCTTCGAAGACGAACGCTGGACCCTGGTCCGGGTTCAGACGGTGATCCGCCGTCGGCTGCGAGTAAGCCTGTCGGTGGCGACGGTGTGGCGGCTTCTGAAACGGCACCGCTGGTCCTGGCAGGCACCCGCCCGCAGAGCACTGGAGCGTGACGAGCACGCGGTGGAGCTGTGGAAGAAGGAGGTGTGGCCCCGGGTAAAAGGCTCGCGGCGGCATGCGGGGCCTGGATCGTCTTCGAGGACGAAGCCGGCTTCTCGATGACGCCGCCCCGCGCCCACACCTGGGGCCGGCGCGGGCACACTCCCGTCATCCGTGTGCGCGGCAGGTCCCGCCGCCGGACCTCGGTCGCCGCGCTGTGTTGCTACAAGCCCGGCGAGAAGAGCCGTCTCATCCACCGGCCCCGCACGCACCTCCTGCTCAAGGGCGCACGCAAGAGCTTCTCGTGGAAGGACTATCGCGACCTCCTGGTGCGGGCACACATCCAGCTCGACGGCCCGATCGTGGTGGTCTGGGACAACCTCAACACCCATCTGGCCGCGGGGCTGAAGCGGTACGAGGCCGAGCACGACTGGCTCACCACCGTCCGGCTTCCGCCGTATGCGCCCGACCTGAATCCCGTCGAGGCCGTCTGGTCACTCGTGCGCAGAGCGATGGCCAACACCGCTTTCACCACACCCGACGAGCTCGACCGCAAGCTCCGCAGCGAGTTACGCAGGATCCAACTCCGGCCCCGCCTGATCGACGGCTGTCTCACCGCCACAAGCCTGGCCATCAACCCACCGACCCCACCCTGAAAACCTCAGTAGCAGTGAACAACTCGCCACACCGCTCTCACACGTGGATACCTCAGTGCTCACACAGGGCGAGTGGCGTGAGGTGCGCTACTACGACATCACCACGTTGGGCGGAGTGCTCTTCAACGCGTGGGACTGACATCCAGACTGGAGGCCGCGATCGACGCCGGACCATAAACAACAAGCTCACTACCTGTTTCTGAACCCCCGGCAGTTCAGCCCAGCCGCCTAGCCGCGTGAAGCATCCGGCTTGTGTCCGTTCTGGAAAACCGTCTCTGTGACACTTCTGCGAACGGGAGCCGAGGGGCTGTTGCTGCTTTTGGGGGCTGAGCGTTGGGGCGCAACATCGTTTACGTGCTCGCCACGTCCACGACTTGTTCCACGCCCCACCGGGAGAATCTGTCGCTGAGCCCCAGCGCCTGCTCGCCGTACTCCGGACCTCAGCCGCCGATGTAATCGAGGGCCAATCTGGCGAATCCGGCGATATTGCGCGGACAGTGCCACCGTTCCAGCAACTCCGGTCCGGTCAGGGCGCTCTCCTCGTTCCGGAAGTCGTTGTCCTCCTCTTCGTCATCAAGGCCCAGGTTTCCGAACCTCACCGTTTCGGGATTGCTCAGAACCTCCAGCGCGCCTGGAAGCCGGTCGAGGCACAGGTCCAAGTCATCTTCGAATGGCTCGAAGGGATGCCGTTCGTGCCCGCATACGCGTCCTTCGTGCGCACGTGCCACCGCTGAGAGCACGTCGATCACCGGTGCCTCGACACCGGGCCCCGGGTTGCCCCAACCGACGTACGGGGACAGGACGACCAGCCCGAGCGTCCACAAGAGGGAGTGGGAGCCCGTCATCTCCGCGCGAAGGTGGCGGACGCACCGGACGACGGCCTCGTCCTTGTCACCGAGGTAGTACCCGTGCCGGAGGGAGTCCCAGTCGGCCACCAGGGCACGCCACTCGTCGGGGGTGGCTGGATGGTCGGGCGGGGCCAACGGGGTCTGTGACATGTTGCTTTCCATGTCCTGTACGACGGGCACGGCGGGCGCCCCGGTTCCCCACACGTATGGCGGCCACCGTGGTGCAGACGACGAGGTCGCGAGCACACGCGCCACCGCCACCGCACCGAGGCAGTTGGCGAGGAGGCAGTCGTCGAGTGGCGAGACAATGTTCAGGAGCATGCGGGGCGCGCTGTGCTTTGGTGGCAGCCGGTGGATCGCTTCCTGCTCGTTCGGGTGCTGCCGCCGCAGCCGTGCCGCGTCGACGCGGTCTATGGCTTCCGGGTCGCTGCCCACGTGGCGAAGGGCAGGGAGCACGCGAGATGGTGACGGTTCGCGGGGCTATGCCGAGGCAGTTGGCGAGACGGATCGCAGGGCCAGGTGCGCCAGGGCGTAGGTGTCGCGTCGCTCGGGTTCAGGAAGCTGTTCGCGCGCTGACGTTCGGAGCTGTCGAGTAGGGCTTTGAGACGGTGAGCCCGGTCGGCGAAGTCCGGGTCGGCGTGCAGGGTCCGGACGTCGATGAGGTCGGGCGCCGGGCGGTTTCCGGTCAGTGGGAGGGTGAGGTGGGGCAGGAGCTGGTGCTGAGTCCAGGCTCTCCTCGGTTTCCCTGTCAGCCCGCAGTGGCGGTGGTCGGCCGGTCGGAGAGGACGGCGGCAACAGTGACGCCGCGTTGTCGGACGAGATGGCGGTAGGCGCCCCGATGACGCAGCAAGGGGCTCGCCCAAGGCGCCAGTCGAGGGACGTTGGGTGGAGCGTGTCATCGGGCTCGACACAACGTCCGACAGGACATCGCAATGCTGCGAACCCCGGACGGCCACGGCCGAATCGAGCTGGCGACGTTCCACATGCCGAAGGCGACCAGCGCCGAGCCGAAGGACGCGCCGGCGAACACGCTGGGCATGCGTCGCATCATGTTCGCCGTCGACGACATCAAGGACGTCGTTGCCCGCCTGCGCACCCACGGCGCCGAACTCGTCGGCGAGCCGGCGCAGTACGAAGACAGCTATCGGCTCTGCTTCGTCCGCGGCCCCGAGGGCATCATCGTCGGACTGGCCGAGCAGCTCAGCTGAAGGTGCCGAAGGGAGCGTGCACCCAAAGAACCATCCGGGCACCTGCACCCAGGAGGATCGCCTCGGGTGTCTCCTTCTGGGCCGTGCTTCAGTGGGCGGCCGAACTGGACGCTGCCGGACAGCACGACGCGGCCTTGGACGTTTTCGCGACATAGTGGACACCACCCGCGGCAAGCTCACTGCCGGCAGCACCTCTCTTGCCATCCTGACGTGGGACTTGGTCCGCCACTCCCAGATGCGGGATGCGGCCGGGCGCCGGACCGAGGCAGCGGCGGCCCGGGAGGAAGCCCTGATCCTCCTTGCCGAGCTTGCCGAGCTGGCCGAGCTGGCCGAGACCGGAGACCGCGAGAGCTGGAGCAATATCCTCTCCTCGTGGACCAGCCTGCTCGGCCTGTCGGGCCGGGAGCGCGACCAACAACGTCCCGTACGGCCCCGGCCCGCCGTTCGAGTTCGCCATGAGCTGGTCGCCCGACGTCAGGCAGGCGTCTTCGCCGGCCTTCCGGCCCGAACACCGCCCGCGACTCGTCGCCGTACACCGAAGGCCCACCGTCTGTTCGGCGTTCTACTGCGAGAACCGCACGACCAGCGTTGTGAAACCCCTCCGGACGGTCTTCGACGAAGGCGCGGTGCTCGGTCGCCGCCTGGCGGACCTGTCGGGCGGCGGACAAGGAGCGGCCGCGCGGGGCGGAGCCCTGACCGACCGTTCCATGTTCCTCGTCGCCGCCAGGCAGTACGGCGAGGTTTACGACGACTTCCTGGAGGTCGTCGCGCTGCCGACCTGAGCCTCCACAGGCCCGAGGACGGCCGGCCGCCATCCCGGACCACCAGCCGCTCCCGGACTTCCGCGGTGTCCGCGTAGACGCGCCACTCGGCGACCTTGTCGTTCCGGATACTGGCGGTCCAGATCGCCGGTCCAGCGAGGCCCGGTTCCGAGCACACCGCGTGCCCGATGGCCGTGACAACGTCGCCCCGCGCGACCCTCCTCGCCGGGACGAGGGGGTGAGCCCGGCCGTAGGGTGTGTCGGGAGGGCCGCCGGGGGCGGGCCTCCTGCGAACGCGCGATCGGCCAGAGGCCCCTGACGGGAGATCGTCAGGGGCCTCTGGCTCTCACGTGCGGCCGCACCGCCGGACTACGGGCACTTCACCCTGGGGTTGTACGGCGCGAAGAGACCGCTGGGGTTGTCCTTCCACAGCCAGGCGTGCAGGGAGTAGTGCACGGGCAGGCCGGCAATGTCGGTGAACGGGCCGTCGAACTTCTTGCCGAACAGCGTGGGGCGGTCCTTGGTGGTCTTCGGATTCTGGTCGGCGTCCGGAACGACGTACTCCACCGCCACCAGTTGGCGCTTGCTCTTCTTGTCCGGCGCGTAGATCACGGCCGCCGCGCCCGGGGTGCAGGGAGCCGATGTTGTCCGGGTCGACGTAGTGGTAGCCCATTCCGCCCTGCGTCGGGTGGCTGACGCATTCGTTCGTGCTCTTGAAGCCGGCGGCGACCGCGAGCTTGGGTGCGTGGAAGGCGCCGCTGGCCGCCGCCGCTGTGTCGAGCTGGCGGTCGGGGTCGTCGCCGTTGGCAGGGGCGGCGGCGAGAGTCAGCGAGGCGAGGGCTGCGAGGGAGATGCCGACAACGACCAGTCGTGCGCGCATACGTGTGCTCCTGTTCGGTGCGGGAATTTCACCCTGAACCTGTACGCGGGTACGTGGCGGCGCACACGTAGCGCATCCGTTGGAGGACGTGCCGTTACCTCGGAGCGGTGACGGGCTCGCCCAAGGAGGTGCGGAGCGCCGCGTACGCGGCGTGGTACCGCTGTGCCCCCGGCCCCGGGCTTCCACCCAATGGCCGAACGTCACTGCTCCAGGCGTAGCGCCGCATACGTGCCGGGATTGCCCGCTGCTACGGCCGCGCGGGCGCCGAGGACCGGGTCGCGTCGGCGGCGTCCCGCAGCAGGTCCCGTAGAGCTGTCGCGGCCGGAGCGGCTGCCGATCCGGCACAGGACGAGTTCGGCGGGTACGGCCCGGGCGGGGAGCGACGGGACCAGAGTGATGTCCAGGCCGGCGGAGGGCGTAGCCGAACTTTCCTGCCCCCTCCGCGATCCTGATCGTCTTTCTGGGCCGGAAGCCCGCGCGGTCCCAGGCGTCGGCGAGGGGCGTGGGGCTGCTCGCTCGCGGGAGTGCTCTGGAGCCAGACCCATCGCGCAGTTGACGCAGCCGACCGTACCGGTGTCCGCCAGCGGATGTCCGCGCCGGAGTGCGACCAAGAGTTCGTCCTTCAGCAGCACGGTCGTCGTGACACCGTCGGCCGACTTCAGACCGGACGGGTAGTCGCTGGTGACGGCGAGGCCGGGCGTTCCTTCCGTCAGGCGCCCATCAAGGTGCTGCTCCGGCCTTCGACCACGACGGTCTCCACCCTGGTCCTGGCCTGTGTGAACGCGCGCGGCGCCGTGGGCAGCAGCGGGATGTTCGCCGTGGCGAAAGTGCAGACCCCGCACCGAGCCGCCCTGGTCGGCGTGCAGGGCGGTGAGCTCCGCTCGGCTCGTGCCAGGCGCTCGAGCACCTCTACGGCATGCGGGTGCAGGGGTTATCCGGTCGGGTTCAGGCGTACGCCGCGGGCGATCCGGTCGAAGAGCGGGCCGTCCGCCCGCTGCTCCAGCGTCGCGATGCGTCGGGACACCGCGGACTGGGTGTAGTGGGGCCGGGCAGCGGCCCCGGTGAACGATCCGGTGTCGGCGACTGCCACCAGCAGACGCAGCGCGTCGGTCGGCGACGCGCCGTCTGACCGAGGAGCAGGTCGCCTACTACCGTGCGGCGCACCGGGTGCACGAGACTGCCCCCCGTCCGGTGTGCTCTGGGGAATCGGGAGATCGCCGGGGACTGCGCTTCGCTTGCGGCCGAGGCGAAGGAGTGGAGTGGAGTGACAGCGGCAGACCGGCAGATCGGCAGACGAGTGGTTCGCGGCGGAGAGCCAGGCAGTGGAGTGCACCGGATCGTGGGTGAGCTGCACCAGCAGGCACGGGGGCTGTGATGACATCAGCATGAACCCCACAGTGGGGCGAGCTTGCGTCGGTGCAGTCGGCCGGGCGTCGGGGCCTCGGCACCGTAATTGCCGTACGTCCGACGGCCGGATCAGCATCTCGCCCGCCCCTGCTCAGAGCGGCGGCACCGTCGCAACAGTAGTCCGCGTGTCTGGTGTGGCCAGTCGCATCGCCGCGGGCCTCGGAGCCAGTTCAACCTGGTGCTCGGGCGTTGTGTCGCCGAGCCGTGCTCTGGGTGTCGAGTCGCTCTCTGGCGTCCAGAACTCGCCTTGCGCCACTGGTCCAGCGCATCGAATCGATGGCCCCGCATCTCTCCGGCCTCGCGACGAGGGCCAAGGCCTGGCTGCCGGCACACCCGGCATCGGCGGTGTGCCGCGCCCGCCGACCGCAGGGGCACGTACGTTATTTGCCGGGGCCGATGGCGTTGTAGGCGGACAGCCAGCCGATGCCGAGGTGGTCGCCACGCGTGAACACCACTCCCCCGCGGTTGTGTCCGGAGGTGGCTGAGCCGGAGCCGGGCAGGGGGTAGGGAAGGTCGGTGGTGGTGCCGTCGCTGGTGTGACGGGCGACCGCAGGGTCGGTCCACAGGTGGACCTGGGTACCGCGTGGTGCGCGGATGCGGATGCTGTCGGGGTGGTGGTCGAGTTCGATTCCGGTGGTGCGGGTGGCGAGCAGTGCGCGGTAGTCGTCGGGGTGGAGGCGGCAGGTGCTGGGTGGTGTGGTGCCGGGCCAGTCGGGGGCGTCGATGCCGCGCTGCCGGGCGGCGCGCCACATGATGGGGACGAGGTGGTGGGCGTGCGCGGGGGTGGCCATGCGTTCGCACATCCACAGCAGGCGGCCGGAGCCACGGCGGGGGCCGAGGGTGCGCCAGCGGATGCGCTGGGTCAAGTCGGCTGCGACGACGGCGGCCCAGGGGTGGATGGTGCCGAGTTGGCCCTGGGCAGCGAGCCAGGCGAGGTAGCGGCGGCCTTCGTCGAGGATCTGGGCCATGGAGTCGACGGGGATGCCCAGGATGTAACTGCTGCGGGTGCGGAAGGCTTTGGGGCTGTTGGCCACCAGGAGCAGGACGGCGCGGGCTAGGTCACCGGCAGCGGGTTTGTCCTCTTCCTCGGCTTCCGGGGTGAACGGGGTGTCGGGCGCGTCGGTGTGTCCGCCTGTGCGCAGGACCTGGTAGAGGGCGTTTTTGGCGCGGTCGGTGAACGGGGCCTGTTCGAGAACGGGCAGGCGGGTGCTGAGCAGGGTGATGAGGGCGTTCTCGGCGTCGTCGGGGTTGTCGGGGGCGGGGAGGAGGCACAGGGCGTCGGTGAGGGTGGTGGCGATGTCGGATTCGACCATGAAGCGGCTGGTGAGTTTGCCGGTCTCGGTGATGGTCAGCCGGTCGTTGCCGCCGGGGTCGGGGGTGCGGTGGAGGTATCCGGCGTCGTGGAGGAAGTCGAGGGCGTCATGGAGAGGGTCGAGGTGGTGGTGTCCCTGGTGGTGGGCGAAGGTCTTGGTCCACCAGGTCTCGGCCTGGTCCAGGCCGGCCAGTCGTCCCTGGACGGCCTCGGCCAGGACGTGGTCGGGCAGGTGATCGCGGATGCGTGAGGTGATGGTGTACCCGGCGGCAAGGCGGGCCTGCCATTCAACTCGCTGGGCGGGGCCGGTCAGCAGGTAGGCGAAGCCCTCGCGTTCACCGGCTCCGACACGGCCGGCCCGGCCGAACATCTGCTGGACCATGGAGACCTCGATGCGGTCCATGCCGACCTGGGTGTCGCGGACGATGACAGCCCGGGCGGGGAGGTTGACGCCGGCCGCGACGGTGGAGGTCGCGACCAGGATGTCGGCCTGACGGGTGCGGAAGGCTTGTTCGGCCGCGCGTTTGTAGGGCCAGTCGCGGTAGTGGAGGCGTACACCGGCGCGGGTGCACAGGCGCTCGACGAGTTCGCTGTCGTCGGCGTCGGCGCCCTTGGTCGGCACGCCGCGGTCGGCCGCCAGGGCGAGAGCAGTAGCACGCACGCCTCGTTTGCTGCCGCAGAAGACCAGGACGCTGCCGTGGGTCTCGGTGAACCCGCGCGCGAGACGTACGGCGTGCGCGGTGCGGATCTGGACGCGGGTGTTCCAATCAGGATCGTCGGCCGCTTCGGGCAGTACGGGCAGTTGCCAGGTCAGGCGTGTGGGGCGCCAGGGCGAGCGGATGAGGCAGGCGCCGAGCCAGTCGGCGACCTGCTCGGCGTTGGCGACCGTGGCGGACAGACCGACAATCCGGACCTGGGTGCTGTCTTCCCGGACCCGGGCGAGGAGTGCTTCGAGGACAGGGCCGCGAGTGGGGTCGCCCAACAGGTGGACCTCGTCGACGATGAGGCAGCCAACCTCGGCCAGCGCGGCTCGCAGGGAGCCGGCGCGACTGATCGCCTCGAACTTCTCGGTGGTCGCCACCCACAGGTCGGCGGTGCGGATGAGTTCGGCATCGACGGCGTACTCGCCGGTCAGGCGTACGACGGTGCGGCCGGCACTGCGCCAGGTCTCCAGATCGCGGTCGAGTTCGTCGGTCAGGGAGCGCTGGGGTACCAGCCAGGCCGCTTTGCGGCCACGGGTGTGGGTCTGGAGGGCTGCGACCATGCCGATGGCGGTCTTGCCCGCGCCGGTGGGAGCAACGATGACTGTGTGCTGGTTGTTTTCCAGGATGGCAGGAACGGCGGCAGCCTGGACGGGGTTGAAGGTGGGGTGCGGCAGCAGTCGCTGCCAGTCGGCGGGGACAAGGTTGGTGACGGGCACGTAGGTGGCCATCTCGTTCGAGGGCAGGTCGGCCAGGGCGTCCCACTGCGCGGCGAAGGCGTCCCGGGCGGCATACGCGGCCGGGCCTGCCGCCGGCGCGCCGGCATTGAGGGGGCATGTGGTCAGGTCAGTGGGGTTGCCCAGGTCGCCGACCGTACTGACCTGCTCAGCCTCAACCCAGTGCCCGGCGCGGCGGACCTGGCCACCGTGGTCGGTGAAGAAGGCACGCAGCGCGTCGAATTCCGGATCTGCAGGGGTGATGGCGCGGATGTCTTCGGCTGCGGCCAGGGCTTGCTTGGACGGCCGCCATCCAGGGTCGGTCACCTTGCACCACAACAGGGCACGCTTCTCGGTCTCCGCGGGGAGGGGGAGATCGGGCGGCCAGACGGGAGTGGGCTGACTGGTGGGAGGTGCGCCAGGCGGGACGGATCCGATCGCGGTCACTGTCACACCGGGGCCGGACGGGCAGGGGCCCAGGAGAAGGCATGCCGCCGGCTTGGGGAGCACGGCCGGGGTGGAGGTGGCGGGCCTCGGTGGCGTGGGCATCGCCGGAGCTGTCACGGCGGCACGGGCCCTGGGAAGGGCTGTCAGCTTGCCGTAGGTCTTCACCCCCAGGTCAGCGAGGGTGTATGCGCGCGGGCAGGCCGGACAGACCACGGCAACATAGCGATACTGACGACCCGCTGACTCGTACGGGCGGCGCAGCGAATGCAGCGGTGTCTCGCAGTCGGGGCACGAGCGGAGCACCTGTTCCTGATAGGACCATCCCGGTTCCCGGAAACGGGCCAACACGTCCTTCTCGTCGAGGACGGTCCCCCATCGTTGCCGGACAAGCTCCCCGACCGTGACCTGGGCCGTCTGTTCCTTGGACTCACGCACAACCTCAACCCTGCCAGCCAACCCCACCAACATTCCATCGGCAACGACGAAGTCGAACAGGCGACCTCTGTCCACCGTTTGCTGAGCGCGCATTCGGTCGCGCTCGCCAGGATGCGGCTCGGTTTCAATCTGAGGGGGAACGTGTCGACTCGCATGCTGACCACGCTTGCCGTGGTCTCTCTTGTACTGGTCGCGGGGTGTTCGGGCGGCGGCAGTGACGCCAAGAGCGAGGCGCCGCCCACCAGCGCGGAGTCGTCACCGACTGCCTCCCAGCCCGAGTACACCAGGTTCGCCGACTTCCCCGGCAAGGACTTCGTGACGACCGAACCGGGGATGCGGCTTGGTGTGCGGGTGAAGCCCGTGGATACCAGCTGGACACCCGAATTGGCCGGTAAGCCGGCTGACGCCGGGAAGCACTATGTCGCCGTCTATGTCGCCGTGACGGGGGAGCTTCCCGACCGCGGGGTGGAAGACGTCAAGCTCAAATATCTTCGGCTGAAGTTCAAGTCGACGGAGCAGCCGTGCGATTTCGGGGAGAGCGGCTACTCCTACACCGAGGCGTACCCCAGCAGCGCGCTCGCTGAGCTTGAGGATGTCCAGGAGGACGCAGGCGGCGAGTGGCGCAACTACAGCTGGAGGGAATCCTTCCTCGGGAGCAACGTCGAGCGAGGCGCGACCAAGATCGGCGTGGTCGGGTTCAGCCTGCCGGACTCAGAGAAGGCCACGTGTTCCGATCAAGGCTCCTCACCGGACCCAGTGACCTGAGTCCGAGATCCCGTGCGCGCTCTGGTTACGGAGCCTTTGGCCCGTCCGCAGTAATCACTTGCCGCCTTGGACGGCGTCCGACTGCAGCGGATGCATGCAGATCGAAGGCTGAAATGGGCCCCATGGGTCATCTCGCCGGAGGAGCCGCTGCTTGACGCATACTTCTACGAGGGCGACCTGCTGCTCGCCGCCGTCAACGCCCCCGCTTCGGCCTGGGCCCTGCTGCCGGACCTCGGCGCACAGTTGCGCACCGTGATCACGATCCTGCCGGAGGCAGCGGTTTGCCGATCTGCCCCGCGGTGCCGCCGAGGAGCTCGCCCGTTTCGTAACGCGGCCCGAATCACTTCGCTGACCTGATGAAGACGCGGTGAAGGAATCAGCAAGGGGCTAACGATCCGAGTCAGAGATTCGGTGGCAGCAGGCAGCGAGAACAGCACGATACGCCGGCAGCACCAAGTCGCCACCGTGTTCCGGACATGGACCTCTCCCAGGGTGCTTAAAATGAATGTCGTTTATAGCGCCCTCTGCCGGCCACCTGTCGCCCGTGGCGTGCGTCGCAACGCGTAGCCTCACCGGATTGCGGGGTCACGCCGGTCGGCGGTCACGGTCTTGCCCCTCGCAGACAACCGGAGCACACATGCGTCACCCGGAAGGACTGGCCAAGCCGCAGCAGCCGGACCCCACCCCCGAGGCGGCGCCTGCACAGAGCGCCGCCGGCAATCTCCCGGTCCCTCTGATCGTGGCTGGTCTGGCCTTGGCCCTGCTGGCGGGCGAATTCGGCTACTCGCTGTTGGGAAACGACACATGGCTCAGGCATCCGGGATTCACTGCGTGGCAGACCGTCGTTGTGGCCATCACCGTCCAGGCTTTGCCTTTTCTGCTGTTCGGCACACTGATCTCCGGAGCTGTCAACGCCTTCGTACCGGCTGAGCTGTTCACACGCATACTGCCGCGCAATCCGGCGCTGGCCGTCCCCGTGGCGAGCGCCGCAGGTGCGGTATTGCCGGGATGTGAATGCGCGTCAGTACCGGTCGCAGGCAGCTTGATCAGGCGTGGCGTCACGCCCGCGGCTGCCTTCGCTTTTCTTCTCTCGGCGCCTGCCATCAACCCGATCGTGCTGGCGTCGACCGCTGTGGCATTCCCCGGCAGCCCTGAAATGGTCGCGGCCCGGCTCGCCGCTTCACTGGCAACCTCTGCGGTCATGGGCTGGCTCTGGATGAGGTTCGGCCGCGAGGACTGGCTACGGATGCCTGCCCGGCACTCCGGACATGAACACGGCCGCAGTCGCCTCAACGAGTTCCGGCTCGGTTTCCAGCACGACTTCCTGCATGCCGGAGGCTTCCTCGTGCTCGGTGCGATGGCCGCCGCGGCGTTCAACGTGACCGTGCCGCGCTCGGTCCTCGACATGTTCGCAGGCTCACCATGGATGTCGGTGCTCTTTCTTGCGGCACTGGCCGTCGTTCTGGCCGTGTGCTCGGAGGCCGACGCATTTGTCGCCGCCTCCCTGACCGGCTTCTCCCCCACTGCCCGGCTGGCGTTCATGGTGGTCGGGCCCATGGTGGACCTGAAACTGATCGCTCTACAGGTGGGCACTTTCGGCCGGGCGTTCGCGTTGCGCTTCTCGGCAGCGACGGCGGTGACAGCCGTGACGTGCAGCGTTGTGGTCGGATGGTGGCTGCTGTGAAGCCGATGCTCCCGCCGATGCTGCTCCTCCTCACGGGGGCGGCGATCTTGCGCGTCTCCCTGTTCAGCGACATCTGCCTGCGGTACGTAAAGGAGGGCCTGCAGCCATTCCTCATCGCTTCGGGGTTTGTGCTGGTCTGCTTCGGACTGGCGGGTGCGTTGCGCCACGGGCTGCGATTCATCATGCGTCGAGAATCGACAAGTTCCGCGCCGGCGGCTACCGCACCTGCTCCTGACGGGCATGATCACGCCGACGTACCAGGCATCGCCTGGCTGCTCGCAGCCCCCGCACTTGTCCTGCTGATGTACGCACCGCCCGCCCTCGGCTCGTACACAGCCGCGCGTGACAGCCCGAAGGTCGTCGAGGTCTACGACCATTTCAAACAACTGCCCGCGCAAGGGCCCGTACCCCTTTCGCTGACGGAGTTCACCGCCCGGGTCCAGCAGGATCGCGCGAAAAGTCTCAGTGGGCGCACCGTTGTACTGTCGGGATTCGTCACCCCGGGCAAGAACGGAACGTGGGACCTGACCCGGTTGCTCGTGGCATGCTGCGCGGCCGACTCCCAGTCCCTGACGGTAACCATGCACGGTGGCCCGGCACCGCCCCCGGACACGTGGGTCAAGGTGACGGGGACCTGGCACCCGAGCGGCGCCCTGGGCACCGCATCCGCAGCCCTCGCTCTTGACGTGCGATCACTAGAGCGCATCCCCCAACCGCTGAGCCCGTACCAGGATCGGCCGCCCACCGCTTAGGGAGCGATGCCGGTAGCTCGGGCCGCGGTTCTCTCGGCCCGTCTTCGGGATCGATCACGAGCCGGCCGTCCTAATGCGCTTGTCCGCCATTGCGGCACCGCACTACCTTGCCGATGTGGATCTCTTCTCACGCTCTTGGACGGCGTTGCGCACGGCGGTCGCCGAACTCCCGGACGAGGACTTCGCGCAGCCGTCCGGCTGTACCGGCTGGCTCGTGCGGGACCTGGTGTGCCACCTGGTCATCGACGCTCAGGACGTCCTGATCACCCTCGTGACCCCTGCCGAAACGGAACCGACCCGCGACGCGGTGACCTACTGGGAGGTCGCCGAAACACCGCCGACCGGCGACGACCCGCTCGACGCACTGATCGTCCGGCTGGCCGCCGCGTACGAGGAGCCTCGGCTGCTCAAGTTCCACTTCGACGACGTCGGCGCCTCCGCCGGCCGCGCCGCCGAACTCGCCGACCCGGGCCTGCGGGTCGGCACCCGCGGCGAGGTCCTCACCGCAGGCGACTACCTCTGCGCGTACGTCCTGGAGTGGACGCTGCACCACCTCGACCTGGTCGCGCACCAGCCGGACACGGCGGAACCGCCGGCGGAAGGGCTCGCCCGGTCCCGCGAGATGCTGCAGAAGATCGCCGGGACCGCGTTCCCCACGTCGTTCTCCGACAGGGACGCGCTGCTGGTCGGCACCGGACGGCGAGCCCCGACCGACGCGGAGAAGGCCGAACTGGGCGAGCTGGCCGCGAAACTCCCGCTCGTCCTCGGATGATCGTCCAGTTGAACGGGACCTCCGGCGCGGGCAAGACAACGACGGCGCGGGAACTGGTCACCGGCCGTCTTGATGCGGTTGACGTGTCCTTCGACGACGCCGGAGTTCCAGGGAAGGGTGAAGCCGGCGATGACGGCGGCACGGTCGCGGTCGATGCCGGCGGCTCTGAGGGTGCTCAGAGTGCCGCCTTCGACCTTGACGGCCCGGCGGCCGGGCCGGTGGGCGACTCCGACCCCTCTGCCACGACACCCCCAGACGCCGAGCCAGACCCGCGGCACGTCGATCAACTCGCCCGCGGCCTGGTCGGCGCAGCGCACAGCAACGGCCTGCGGGGCGCCACTCCATGGGACGCGCTCTCCGAGACCGACCGGGACCAGCACCGCACCGATGCCCCCCCCCAACGCTGGCACCGGATCAATACGAAGGCCGTAGAGGTGCGTCTGCCGCATCGCGATGTCACGCGGGAGCCGTTCGGGCTGCTGACAGCCTTCCGTGCGGAGTTGCACGCGTCCATGACCGGGAGGGCGGACGCGTTGTTCGAGCTGACCGACGCGATGCTGTGTGCTGAGCCCGGGAGGTCGGGGCGGCGCGGCGGACGGGTGCGCCCACGCGAGAGCCCCCCACCGGTGCGCGGTGCGGGGTTCTCGGGCCGGGAAGTGCCATGGTTGGTTGCTACGAGCCCTTGGAATCCGGGGAGTTGAGGGGTGCAGGAGCACCACCAGGCCTTCCTCGTCGTCCTGGTCGAAGACCTCCGGAGCCGTCAGGGCGCACATGCCGGCGCCGGCGCAGCGGTCACGGTCGACGCTGAGACGCAGCGGCTCTCGTGGGTCGCTCATGGGGCTACTCCTTGTCCCAGGTGACGGGCAGGCTGATCACGCCGTAGATGTTGGAGCGGTCGCGCAGCGGCACCTCCTGCGGCGGCACCGCGAGGCGCAGGGTGGGGAAGCGGGCGAAGAGCGCCGGGAACGCCACGGTCATCTCGACGCGGGCGAGCTGCTGGCCCAGGCACTGATGGGCGCCGTGGCCGAAGGCCAGGTGCCCGGTGGCCTTGCGGTGGATGTCGAGCCGGTCGGGGTCGGGGAACTTGTGCGGGTCGCGGTTGGTGGCCTGCACGGAAATGGTCACCGTCTCGCCCGCCCTGATGAGCCGGCCCTCCACCTCGACGTCCTCGAGCGCCGACCGCGGCAGCGGGTCGGCCACGCTGAGGTAGCGCAGCAGCTCCTCCACGGTCTGCTCGGCGAGTGCGGGGTCGGCGCGCAGGGCGTCGAGCTGGTCGGGATTGCTGAGCAGGGCGAAGGTGCCGAGGCCGAGCATGTTCGCGGTGGTGTCGAGCCCGGCGGCGAGCAGCAGCCCGCCGATTCCGGCCAGCTCCTCGTCGGTGAGGTCGGAGGTGGTCAGATCGCTGAGCAGGTCGTCGGTGGGCTCGGCGCGCTTGGCGAGGACGAGTTCGCCCAGGTACTGGAGCAGCGCCGTATAAGCCTCGCCCTTCGCCTGCGCATCCGCCGCCTGGTCGAAGATCGTCGCCACCTGGCTCTGGAAGCGCTCCCGGTCGGCGTACGGCACGCCGAGCAGTTCGCAGATCATGAGCGCGGGCACGGGCTGCGCAAACGCCTCCACCAGGTCGACCGTCGGCCCGGCCTGCTCCATCGCGTCCAGGCACTCGGCAGTTAACTGCTCAACCCGCTCGCTGAGTTGACGCATCCGGCGGACGGTGAACTTACCGGTGAGCAGACGCCGGTAGCGTGTGTGCTCGGGGGCGTCGAGGCCGGTGATGTCGCCGACCGGCGCCGGCGGCAACTCCCCCGACACGCCCTCTATCGGCACCGACAGGTGCAGGAGTTCGTAGCGTGAGCTGAAGCGTGGGTCGGCCAGGATCGCACGGGCCGTGGCATGGCCGGTGACCAGCCAGCCTATGTGTCCGTCGGCGTAGCGCATGCGGCGCAGCGGCTTGTCGCTCAGCGCGGTGAGTTCGGCGGGCGGGTCGAAGGGGCAGCCTGTGCGCCGGTCGGTGGGCAGGGTGGGCGGCTCATCGGCGGTGGTGCCGTCGGTGGCGGTGTCGGCGGCGGTGGTGCCTGCGGCCGTCGGGTCGTACGACATGGGTCCTCCTGGATCGTCGGGCGGGGTGTGGGTGGGTGGTACGAATCGGTGAAGTGGATTGAGACGAGGCGTGGTTACCGCTTGGCGCCGGTCTTGAAGGTGCTGCGCGCCCACACGTAACCGACCAGGGAGAGCGCCACGCACCAGGCGAGGCCGATGGCCGCGCTGTTGCCGATCTCGGTGCCGAGCCACAGGCCGCGCAGGGTCTCGGTGATCGGAGTGAAGGGCTGGTACTCGGCGAACCAGCGCAGGCCGGTGGGCATGGACTCCGTCGGCACGATGGCGCTGCCGACGAACGGCAGGAACGTCAGCGGCATCGGGATGTTGCTGGCGGTCTCCACGTTCTTGGCGACCAGGCCGATGCCCGCGGAGAGCCAGGTGAGCGCGAGTGTGAGCAGGGTGAGCAGGCCGATGGCGGCGGCCCACTCGACGGGCGTCGCGCTGGGGCGGAAGCCCATCAGGAGGGCGACGCCGATGACGAGCGTGACGCTGGTCATCGTCTGGATCACACTGCCCACGACATGGCCGGTCAGGAACGAGGCCCGGGAGATCGGCATCGTACGGAAGCGGTTGACGATGCCCTCGGTCTTGTCGACGCACACGCTGATCGCGGCGGTCAGGGCACCGGAGGTGGCGGCCATCAGGATGATGCCGGGCGCCAGGTAGTCGATGTAGTCGCCGCTGCCGGTGGGCAGTCCGCTGATGCCGGTGCCCAGGGCGCTGCCGAAG
Source organism: Streptomyces sp. ISL-99 (assembly GCF_018614005.1). Taxonomy (NCBI): domain Bacteria; kingdom Bacillati; phylum Actinomycetota; class Actinomycetes; order Kitasatosporales; family Streptomycetaceae; genus Streptomyces; species Streptomyces sp. ISL-99. The sequence goes on along the minus strand of NZ_JAGGPC010000084.1, from coordinate 13,426 downwards.
ACGTAGTTGAACAGCAGCAGCATCACCAGGGGCATCGCGACGACGGTGACCGTCAGGGACGGGTAGCGCAGCGCCTTCTTGAGGTTGCGCCGCAGCATCGTCCTGGAGTCTTTGGCGGCGTAGGACATGGTGGCCATCAGGCGTTCTCCTTGGGCGATGCGACGGCTGCGGCGGGGCGGGGCTGACCGGTGAGGGTCAGGAAGACGTCGTCGAGGTCGGGGGTGTGCACGGTGAGCGACTCGGCCTGGACGGCGGTGGTCTCCAGGGTGTCGAGGACGGCCCGCAGGTTGGGGATGGAGCCGTCGCTGGGAATCTGCAGGGTGAGGGAGTCCTCGTCGCGCGTGGCGATGCCGAAGATGCCCGCGGCGGCGTCCAGGGCCTTGGCGTCGGCGAACCGCACCCGGATGTGGCCGCCGGGGATACGCCGCTTCAGCTCGTCGGCGGTGCCCTCGGCGATCAGCCTGCCGTGGTCCAACACGGCGATACGGTCGGCGAGTTGGTCCGCCTCTTCGAGGTACTGGGTGGTCAGGAAGATGGTCACGCCGTCGTCGGTGACGAGTTCGCGGATGATCTCCCACATGGTGCGCCGGCTGCGCGGGTCGAGTCCGGTGGTGGGCTCGTCGAGGAAGATGATCCGCGGGTCGCCGACCAGGGTCATCGCCAGGTCGAGCTTGCGCCGCATGCCGCCGGAGAAGGTGACGGCGGTCTTGCCCGCCACCTCGGACAGGTCGAAGCGGCGCAGCAGGTCCTTGACCCGGCGCTTGCCCTCGCGGCGGTCGAGGTGGTGCAGGTCCGCCATGAGGAGCAGGTTCTCCTCGGCGGTCAGCAGGTTGTCGACGGCCGAGAACTGGCCGGTGACGCCGATCGCGGAACGCACCGCGTCGGCGGCCCGGGTCAGATGGTGGCCCGCGACCCAGGCCTCGCCCGCGTCGGCGTCGATGAGGGTGGAGAGGATCTCCACCGTGGTGGTCTTGCCGGCGCCGTTCGGTCCGAGGAGGGCGAAGATGGTGCCTTCGGCGATGTTCAGGTCGATGCCGTCGAGCACGAGCTTGTCGCCGTAGGACTTGCGCAGTCCGATGGTGGTGATCGCCGATGCCGACGCCTTCGCGGCGGTCGGCGGGGATGTCTGGGTGGCAGTCATGCCGCTTTCCTTTGGGGGGGGTGGGGAGTTGGGGGGGACGGGCAGTTGGAGGTACGCGGGGTCAGGCGCGGCGGATGATGATGTCGCCGACCCCGGTCTGCGCGTGCACCTCGACGGTCTCGTCGGAGTCCGCGGGGCCGGCGGAGGAGGCGAGCGCATTGCGTACCGTGCCGTACTTGGGGTTCAGGTCGAGCCAGGCCGCGGTGCCCTCGTGGATGCCCACTTCGACGTCGCCGACGGAGGTGCGCAGATCGATGCGGCCGCGGGTCACGTCGCCGACGCGGATGCGGCCGTTGGAGGACATCGCGTCGACCCCGGCGTGGGCGACGCCGACCTCGATCCGGCCGTTGGCGGACTTGGCGCCGACGCTGCTGTGCGCGATGCCCACGGAGATGTCGCCGTTGGCCGCGTTGGTCTTCAGGCCGCCGGTGACCTCGCCGATCTCGGTCGCGCCGTTGCCGTTCTTGACGGTCGCCGCACCGGCGACCTTGCCGACCTCGATCCGGCCCGCGCCGATGACTTCGATGTCCCCGGTCGAGCGGGCCAGGCGGATGTCGCCGTGGTCGGTCTTGAGGTCGGCGCCCGCCACCTCGTCGACCTGGAGGTCGCCGAGCGAGGTCTTGAGCGTGACCTCCCCGAGGCGGCCTTCGCAGAAGAAGCCGCCCATGGCCGTGGTGCCCCGGACATCCGACCCCGCGGGCAGTTCGACGCTCACCTCGATGGCGCCCGGCTTGCCGAACAGGGACCGTTTCTTGGGCGTCTTGACCGTCAGGCGGCCGCCCGAGCAGGTGACCTGGGTCTGCTGCACGGCGCGTACGTCGTTGTCGTCCGATCCGTTGCTCGGCAGCACCTCCACGACCGTGTCGGTGCGCTTGCCCGCGGTGATGCGGGCGGTGCCGACCTCCAACTCGAAGGTGACGGAGATCGGTTCGGGCGTCTCGAAACTAGGCATGGCTGTCCCGTCCTCTTGGCTTGAGTGAGTGATCCCGCCGGTGAGGCGGGTGATGAGTTACGTGATGGGTTACGTCGGCCGGATCGGCGATCCGCCGGTGAAAGTGGGGGGTGGGCCGGGCCGGCGGCCCTAGCGGACCCAGCCGGTGAAGCCCCGGCTGCCCGAGTCCTTGCTGCGCCCCGGCGCGCTTGCCCGTTCCCCACCGTCAAGGGCGGTGGACACGGCCCGCACCAGCCAGGCGTTGACCGACAGGCCCTCCGCTGCCGCGGCGTTCTCGGCGCGGCCCTTGAGGTGGGCGGGGAGGCGGAAGTTGATCCGCGCCATGGCGCCGTCGTCGGCGTCCGCGGGCGGCGGTGGCGGCGCGGGTGCGGCGGGGGCCGTGACCGGCGCCTGCGTCACCTGGAACGGCTCGGGTGCGGGCGGCGGCGTCACCACGAACTCGGGGTCGAGCCCGCGCAGCCGCACGTCGACCGAGCCGGGCGCCAGCTCCCGGGTGACCTCGCCCATGGCTGCGGACAGCACGTTGAGCAAGGTGAGCCGGGTGGCGGAATCCAGGGGGGCGGTGAGCCGCTCGGCCAGGGCGCGGGCTTCGTCACCGCCGGCGTCCGCCGCGACGGCGAGTTCGTGCCGGAGGTTGTCGACGTAGGGCGTGAGGTCCATGACGCCATCATGGCAGATTTATGGCGCCATAGCGAGCCAGATTGGCTCCTCAATGGCGTTAGCCCTTCTGGCCTGGGCTTTCTTTGTTGGCATGGCGCGGCATGACACCTTCCGAGAGGGTCCATGGCCTGCGATGGCGCCATAGCGATGTCATCGTGGCACCACTTGAGCGGCAGATCTGGTGTGACCGGGGTGCCCGTCTGGCGCCATCTCCCAGGCCTTTCCCTCTTCTCTCCACCGCACCCCGCTCAGCCCTGCGCGTGCCGCTCTTCCCTGCCCACTGACGGGAGTTCCCAGCCGTGGCTACCTTCCTCTACAAACTGGGCCGTCTCGCCTTTCGGCGGCGATGGCTGATGGCGCTGCTCTGGGTGGTGATCTTCTGCGGTGCGGGCTTCGCCGCCTCCTCCGCGCCGACACCGCCCGCCGACACCTTCTCCATGCCGGGCACGGAGTCGCAGAAGGCCTTCGACCTCCTTGAGGAGAAGTTCCCGGACGCGAGTGCCGACGGCGCCGACGCGCGAGTCGTGGTCCGCGCGCCCGAGGGCGAGAAGATCTCCGCCCCCGAGCAGAAGGCCCACGTCGCGGCGCTGGTCGCGCAGTTGAAGAAGTCCCCGCAGGTGGCTTCGGTGAGCGACCCGTTCATGACGAAGGCAGTGAGCAAGGACGGCTCCACCGCCTACGCCATCGCCACCTACAAGGTCCCCGCCGCGATGGTCGGCGACGAGGCGCACGACGCGCTCGACGACGCACTGGCCAAGGCCCGACAGCAGCCTGACCGCCGAGGCCGGCGGCGACGCCGTGAAGATCGACGCCGCGATGGACGGCACCGGCGAGAAGATCGGCATCCTGGTTTCCGCCGTGGTCCTGGCCCTCACCTTCGGCTCGGTGGTCGCCGCCGGGTTGCCGCTGCTCACGGCCCTCATAGGCGTCGGCATCGGCATCTCCGCGATCACGGCGCTCGGCGCCACCCTCGGCCTGTCCAGCACCACTTCGACCCTGGCGATGATGCTCGGCCTCGCCGTCGGCATCGACTACGCCCTGTTCATCGTCTCCCGCTACCGCGCCGAGCTCACCGAGGGCCGCGACCGCGCCGACGCCGCAGGACAGGCGGTCGGCACCGCGGGCTCCGCGGTCGTCTTCGCCGGGCTCACCGTCATCGTGGCCCTCGCGGGCCTGGCCATCGTGAACATCCCGATGCTCACCAAGATGGGCCTGGCCGCCGCGGGCACCGTCGCCATCGCCGTACTCGTCGCCCTCACCTTCGTGCCGGCGCTGCTCGGCTTCGCGCCGGTCAAGGTCCTTCGCCGCCGGGACCGCAAGCAGTTCTCCGGCAAGCCACTCAGCGCCCGCCAGCAGCGCAAGGCCGCCAAGCGCGCCGAGAAGGACGCCCGGAGCAATCCCAACCTCGGCTCCCGCTGGGCCAGTTACGTCCTGCGCCACCCCGTCGCTGTACTGCTCCTGGCCGCCCTCGGCCTCGGCGCGGTCGCCGTGCCCGCCGCCAGTCTGGAGCTCGGTTTGCCCGGCGAGGGCACCATGGCCCCCGACACCACCCAGCGCAAGGCCTACGACATGCTCGCGGAGTCCTTCGGCGCCGGGTTCAACGGGCCGCTGGTGATCACCGTCGAGGGCCGGGACGCGGCCGACGCGGCCAAGAGAGTCGGCGAGCGCCTGGCCGAGCGGCACGGCGTCGCCGCCGTCACCCCGGCCAAGCCCAACGAGGCCGGCGACACCGCGATCCTGAACGTCGTCCCGGCCACCGGCCCCACCGACGCCGCGACCGAGGACCTGGTCCGCTCGATCCGCGCCCTCGCCGACAGTTTCCGGGCCGACACCGGTGCGGAGGTACTTGTCACCGGCCAGACCGCGATGTTCATCGACTTCTCGCAGACCCTGGACGACGCGCTGCTTCCCTATCTCGCCCTGGTCGTCGGCCTGGCGTTCCTGCTGTTGATGGTGGTATTCCGCTCGGCCCTCGTCCCGCTCAAAGCGGCCCTGGGCTTCCTCCTCTCCGTGGCGGCGGCGCTCGGCGCGGTGGTGGCGGTGTTCCAGTGGGGCTGGCTCGCCGATGTCTTCGGCGTCGACCAGCCCAGCCCGATCATGAGCACGATGCCGATCTTCATGATCGGTGTGGTCTTCGGCCTCGCCATGGACTACGAGGTGTTCCTGGTGACCCGCATGCGGGAGGCGTACGTCCACGGGGCGCGCCCCGCCGAGGCCGTCGTCACGGGGTTCCGCTACGGCGGCCGGGTGGTCGCCGCGGCCGCCGCCATCATGATCAGCGTGTTCTCCGGCTTCATCGTGGAGGACAACGACTTCATCAAGATGATCGGCTTCGGCCTCGCGGTCGCGGTGCTCTTCGACGCCGTCATCGTCCGCATGACGATCGTGCCCGCCCTGTTCGCCCTGCTCGGCGAGGGCGCCTGGTGGCTGCCGCGCTGGCTCGACCGGCTGCTTCCCAACCTCGACGTCGAGGGCGAGAAGCTCTCCCGCACGGCTCCGGCCGAGCGGGTGGCGCCTCCGCGCCGCGAACATGAACTGGTCGACTAGAGACCCGGGTTGACCGTGTTCAGGACCAGCGGCTCGGCGCCGCTGGGCCTGCCGCGTGCGGCGACCGCGTACCTGCGTCCACCAGGCCGGTGCCGTCGATCAGCAGGGTGATGGGCCATGCTGCCTGCCTCCTTGCCATAGAAGCCCGAGGGTTCGCTTCCGCCGACAAGACGCACGTGCTCTGTTGCTCTCTTGTGGTTACTCGGAAGCTGTAGGAGAGTGGCCCCTGACCTGGAAGAACGCACTTTTCAGTGACTGAGGAACCTTATGGTGACCAAGCAGTTCAAGGGCTCGCCCGAGGAAGCGGACCTAAGGCGCGCGGACTCTCTGGCGCGAGAGATCTTCTCGGACGTCGCCAACAAGTGGGCGTTCCTGATCATCGAGGCTCTCGGAGAACGCACCCTGCGCTTCAGCGAGTTGCGCAACGATGTCGAGGGCATCAGCCACAAGATGCTCACCCAGAACCTGCGCATGCTGGAGCGTTACGGCCTGGTCGAGCGGAAGGTGCACCCCACCGTGCCGCCGCGAGTCGAGTACACGCTCACCGAACCGGGCCAAGCCCTACGAGCCACAGTCGACGGAATGTGCGGCTGGACCCACCAGTACCTCGGTCACATCGAGGCCTCCCGCCGCCGCTTCGACGCCTGACGAGTGACGCTGCACTCGCGTGAGGCCTCCAGTCGGGGCGTACAGCCGCTCAGACCTGTCGGCTACGCAGGCATGCCGGCCGTGCAGACGTACACACGGACGCAACCCCGAGTGGATACCGGGGGCCGCTTCGTGCGCTCGCCGGCGACGGTGCGGCGGTGGCCTGCCGCTATGACGGCGATCCGGCTTGAGGGCCCCTTGCTCGGGTGGTGGGTCGGGCGCAAGCTGGTCCTATGGCTGCGCACGACGGCCCTACGCTCATCACTTCCGTACAGAGAGCCTTCCGTCTGCTGGAAGCGGTGAGTGCGCACGAGAGCGGCGCGCCGACGAAGCAGTTGGCGCGCGAGACGGGCCTGCCTCTGGCCACCGCCTATCACCTGTTGCGGACACTGACTCACGACGGGTACGTACGGAAGCTGGACGACGGAGGGTTCGTCATCGGGGACCAGCTGGACGCGCTGCGTACCGGAGGTCGCGCGCAGACGCTGCTCAGCCGTATCCGCCCCGCACTGGCCGCTTTGCGGGACGACCTGTCGGCCGCCGCGTACCTGACCTTCTACGAGGAGGGCGAGATCCGGGTCGCCGAGATCGTCGACAGCCGCCGGGCACAGCGGGTCGACCTCTGGGTGGGATTCGAGGACGCCGGGCACGCCACCGCGCTGGGTAAGTGCGTGCTGCGCGAGATGGACGAGGAGTCCCGCAACGACTACCTTTCCCGGCACTCCCTCGAAGATCTCACGCCCCGGACCATCACCCACCGTTCCGAGCTGATCCGGCGACTCGAATCGTCGACCACCGACCCGGCTGTCACGGACCTGGAGGAGTACTCCCTCGGTACGGTCTGCATGGCGGTGCCCGTATACAGCGGCGGCGTTCTCGGCTCGCTCGGTGTGTCCATGCGGGCGGACCGCCTCTCCCGCCTCGACGAGGTGCGAGCGCGTCTGGTCCCGACCGCCAGTCGCGTGACCAGGGGCCTTTCGCTCACTATCTGAAATTTCTGTCCTTGTGGTGCCCGTGCGGACCCTGTTCTCTGGACGAAAGGGACATTCGGGAGTGTGTGCCGCCACTAGGAGAGGACTGCGTACCACAACATGAGTCAAGCCCGAGACCATGGAGCCGGCTGGTGGCCGACGGGACCGCTCACATGGACCCGGACGGGAGCCGGCCCGCAGTTCGCCGCCGGCACCCCCGTGCTGATCGTCTTTGTCGTTGTACTCCTCGGCCTCGTCAGTGGAGCCGGGATGATCTGGCTGCCGCTGCTCGCCGCCGGTCCCGCGCTGGCCGCCGCCACGAGTCGGTTGCCGGGGGTTCTCTGCGTCGGCTTCCTCGCTGCCGTTCTGGGCGCCGTGCTCGGCATTCGAGACGGTGTACCGGGTCGCGAGCTGGCGATCGTGCTCTCGGCGCTGGTCGCCGTAACGCTGGCGAGTGGCTTGGCCAGCGGGCTGCGCGTGCGCCGCGAGCGGGTGCTCGCGGCCGTGCGCTCGGTCGCTGAGGCCGCCCAGCACGCCCTCCTGAAGCCCGTGCCCGCGACGGTCGGCCAGTTCCAGGTGGCCGTCCGCTACAGCGCCGCCGAGGCGGAGGCCCGTATCGGCGGGGACCTCTACGCGCTGGTGCCGACTCCGTACGGGGTCAGGCTGATCGTCGGCGATGTACGTGGCAAGGGGCTGCCCGCGGTGGGCACCGCCGCTCTGGTGCTGGGTGTCTTCCGTGAGGCGGCCTACGACGAGCCCGACCTCCTCGACGTCGTCGGCAGGATCGAGCGAAGCCTGGCGCGCAATCTGGGTTCCGACGACTTCGTGACCGCCGTGGTCGCCGGATACCCCGGGGCAGGGAGCATGGAGATGGTCAACTGTGGCCACGCTCCGCCGCTGGTGGTCCGCGATTCCGAAGTCCTGGTTGTTGAGCCGACCCGTCCGGCTCCCCCGCTCGGGTTGCGTGCTCTCACCGGCGAGGCCCCGAGCCTTCAGATGCTGCCCTTCACCGACGGTGACCAGCTGCTCCTCTACACCGATGGAGTTACCGAGGCCCGCAACCACGCTCGTGAGTTCTACCCGCTCGTCGAGCGGGTAGCGCGGCACCTGTCGGACGAGCCGTCCCGCACTCTCGCCGCACTCCACGACGAACTGCTGGCGCACGTTGGCGGTCGGCTCCACGACGACGCGGCGCTGCTCCTGCTCCGGAAACCGGCCGCTGCTGGCTCGGCGGCATCCGCTGCTTAGAGCCAGACTTCGGTCAGCACTGGTCATTCACGACCGCGCGCGGGCCTGCGTCCGCAGACCGAATTGTGCGGCACTACACGCAGCTCGATCGGATCGTGGGCGGCGGTGAACCAATCGAAGCAGTGTTGCGCGCGGGTCGCCGCACGGGGTTGCGCGCGTGACCCACAGTGCTCGTGATTTCGTCGTGCTCCTTCCCGGCGACTGGCAGATGATCAGCCATCCCAAGACGTGCCGCTCCACGCTGACGACCCCATCGGCGGCAGGGACCGCTCTGCTCCCCAGCCGGGCGTCGCGTACGAGCTTTGGCGCCGGCGAGAGGGGCGCCTGCTCCAGCGGCAATCCGTTCCATCTTCGGTCAGGCGGATGCCGGTGCCGAGCTGAGTTGCGAACAGCGGGGCATAGCGCACGATGAGAGGGTCTGAAGCCAATCGGAAGGCAGAACCCATGGCAAGTCTGACCCGCACTGAGCAAAGCAAAATGTTGAACGTCGAGGTGTTCGACGTTTATCTGGACGAGGAAGAGCAGAGTGCGCTCCTCGCGGCTCCGGAGAAGTTCATCAGAGAGTTTCTTGAGCGTGAAGGCCACACGGTCAACAACCTTCTGATCGACACGCGTCTGCTTAACGGGGAAGGCTGCCCCGGAGGCAGCCAAAAGCTCGTCCATTCTCGCGCCGATGACTGGACGTTTTCTTCACACTACTGGCAGTGCGAACCCCTGATGTGAAGCGCGTGTACCGGCTGCCGAGGTCCTGGACCGGCCCGTCGGCGATCAGCACCCGGTCACCTGATCGAGGTCTCAGAGGTCAAGCAGGTATCGAAGTCTCTCTGCCCCCTCACTCCGGACAGCGGGCTCTTGACCGATTTTGAACATGCGCCGGATCAGCGGCAGCAGGAGACCGTCCAGATTCTCGTCAGCACGGCGCTCAGCAGTTCCGAACTCGATGTCGTTCGTGAGAACGCCTATCTGATGCTGCAACCCCCGTGCGTAATAAGCTGCCCGCGCCCAGCGCCGCTGCAGCCGCGGCGAAATGCCAGGCGCGAGGGCCGCGGGGTCGCCGCGCGTCATTCGGACGCTGCGATGACTTTGCGTACGTTCTCCAGGCTTCCGCACCCCTCCTTGAGCAGCCGCTCGCGCTCGCGGGTGAACGCCTCGCCCAGCTCCGCCCGCCGGTCGTCCGCGACGAGTTCCCTGGCGTGATTGAGGAGCGTACGTTCCTCCTCGTCCAGATGATGGGTGATGGCCTCGGACAGCTCCTCCAGCTTCTCGTCCCAGTCCTTCGAGCCCACCTCGGGCACCTCCAGGAGAGCTGCCAGGGCCTTGTTGCCCTCCGTGTGTTCCTCTTCGCCGTGGTCGACCTCGTCGTTGTCGACCTTCCGGTAGCGGCGCAGCGCCGGGTAGACCTCCGCCTCCTCGGCCTCACCATGTGCGATCAGCAGGTCCGCGAACTTCCTGAGCGCGGCGGCCCGGTCCTCCTCCACGCTCCGCATCGCGCGGAAGAGGTCCTCCATCCGCCGGTGGTCCTGCGTGATCAGCTCCACCACGTCGGTCACGTCGCCTCCTGAGTTGTGCGAGTACGTAGATCGAACGCCTTCCCCGTAATCCGCACGTCACCCCCCTGACGGGACGCTCCGCGCCGACGGGGTCGACCGGTTTCCCGTCCCTACCGACGCACTGCGAGGAGGAGCGTCCACCAGCCCCTTCGCCGCCGAGTGGTTCAAGGCCCCCTGTCCAAGGCCCGATTTGTTCGGCGTTCCCTGTAGGCGCGCGGCCTCGGCGATGTCGCCCGTAGCTGGGGTGGCGTGGAGGAGCGCAAGCCAGCATGTGGCACGGCATGGCACGGCATTAACGAGGCCGGTTGCCGCGGTGGAGGGCTTCCACCGCGGCAAGCTGTCCGATCAGGAGCGGTTCCCCGCCGTCGGCTTGACCTGCTGCCAGACCAGCCAGCCAAGCGCTTCATGGCCGGCAGCGTTCGGGTGGTACGACTCCACCAGGGGGTTGCTGAACCCGTTGATCCACTCGGGATCCTCGCAGATGGCGTGGCCCTTGAACGACGCCTCGACTTCGGCGAAGTCAAACCCATGCTTGCCGGCCTTGATCCGCAGGACGTCATTGAGCGTGTGGGCCGCTCCATTCATCTCCGTACGAACGTCGTTGGGAAGCCCGCCGTCACCCATGCAGGTTGGGTTGAATGTGGGAGTGACCAGCTTCGGGTAGCCGACCACTACGACCTTGGCGTTCTTGGCCTTCAGCCGGATCTTGTCGTAGAGCTTGTCGAGCCTTCCAGGAAGGACGTTCAAGTACTGCTGCTGGATCCACCTCAGGTCGTCCATGCACGGGCGTCCGAGCAGCGCGCACTCGATCAGCACGTCCGCGAAGCCGAAGTCGTTGGCTCCGACCTGCACGGTGACCAGCTTGGTCGTCTTGCTCAGCGTCCGGGTCTGGTTGGCCCTCACTCCACTGACGGTGGCGCCGCAGTACGCCTGGAAGTCCAGCTGGGCGCCGAGCGCGGCGGCGACCCGACGCGGGTACGCCTTGGTTGAGTTTGGAACCCGGATCTTCGCCTCCTCGTTGATCCAGCAGTTGTGGGAGTTGGCCGTCGGAGATCCCGCACCGATGCCTGCCGCCACCGAGTCGCCCAGCGCGACGTACTTGATCGGCCGGGGAGTGCCGGCACCCTGGGCTGTCCCGGCTCCGGCTACCGCCATTGCGCCCGCCAGCGCCAGGGCTGTGATGCGTAGTACGCTCCTGGTTTTGCCCATCGTTTCCGTCCCCCTTTGGCTGCCTGCGCCAGGCGTACAGCCCCGATTGTCTGTGCCGGGGCAAGTGGCTCCACCGGCGTTTTTCGGCACACTGAAGCCTGCACACTGGAGCTTGGGGAAACCTTGAATGAAATTCCATCAGGGAACCGTGCCGTGCTCACGGGCCACGTGCACAGTCCCGGCGGAAAGCCTGCGGCGCGGCTGCCGTCCAGCGGCACCGTACGGCAGCCGCGCCGCAGCCGCAGCGGACCTCTGCTCACCGATTGTCTGCGCCGGGGACTCCGGGGCTTGCACCGCCGCTACGAGCACAAGGCCGAGGGTTTCTCGCCTTCGTCGGCATCGCCGCAGCCCTCATCAGCTACCGCGGACTCACCGACTGACACAACGTACACATTCAACCTCTATACGATGACGGGATGTTGGCAATGTGCGCTCTGACCGGTTACTCGGATGATCCTCTGCAAACGTCGGTCACCCCGGTTTGTGACCGCTCATGACCGACTTACGACAAGCCCACGATGCCGCTCGCGCGATCACGGTAGCGGTCCTGGGACGAGACCCCGGCCCCATGGCCACCGCGGAGAGCAACTCCCACCACGTTTACGTCAGCTCGGACATTGTCGTGAAGATCATTGATGCCGCTGACCACTCGCGACTCAACAGGGAGATCGCGCTCGCGCCCCACCTGCCCACCGGGCTCACGGCCCCTTTGCTCGACAGCGGGCTCCACCGGCTAGAGACGCGCGACGTTCGCTATGCCTGCTACGCCCGCGTGCCGGGCGCCGCTCCCGGTATGGGCATGCCGGGTGTGGACGGTGTGACCGCGCGCGCGTTGGCGGAGGAGGCAGTCCAGCGGCTCAACCGACTGCACAGCTGGACGCCCACGGGCCACGCCGACCAGACGCTGAGAGAACCTCTCGACCACGGCGGGTTCGCCAGCCGGGCTGCGCTCTTTGCCGAGGTTGAAAGGTGCGCAAACGTTCCCCGGCCCGCGGAGCGTCACGCAGAACTCATCCGCATCGCGCTGATTGAGGCAGCTCCAGATGAGCTGCCTATCCAACGCCTGGTGGGCGCCTCCGAGCTGAGCCGATACCAGCCCCGCAGCGGGCCTGGCCGCGATGCGGGACCTGTCCGGTGAGGGGGCTGGCCCCCGCTGATCTGGACCCTGCAGGACGGCTAACCGCGCCGATCGCCTCTCGCAGGGCGTCACGCTGAGGGCCAAGCGCATTCCGCTCGTCGCCCGACCGTTCGCGCGGATACAGCCACACAGGACTGACTGCCAGACCGGCCGGCTCCCATTCGGACTGCGGCCACGCATGCGCGTCATCGACCCGCTGGAAACCGATGCAGAGCCCGTCCCCGCGGGTGAGCCCGGCGAAGTCACCGTTGGATTCGTCGTGGAGTTCGAGCCCGGTGGCCTGCTGATAGAACGCGGCCAGCGCCAATGGGTCGGGGCAGTCGAGTGTTACCGCCGTTAGCTTCATCTGCGCGGGCATCGAGGCTCCCTAGCGACCGTCGCGCTGTCGGACTTGCGTGATGTCACACCATAGGGATCAGCGCCAAATACGACGATCTGGTTCCCCGTCAACACCGAGCGCCAAGCCCCAAGCCCCAACGCTGAACAGGCGCTCACGAACGTCGACGAGTGGGCCGACACGGAGCCGTGGGGCGGCACTTCTGCTCCTTGAACGCTTCCGGCAGCTGTGCCCGCAGCTCTCGCCTGCCCGGGCCTCCCGGCACCAGGGGCGCCTGACCACATCCCCCGGTTTGTGCGTTGTAATGAACTTGCAATGCCCGCGCCCGTCCTTGGCATGCTCAGAGGCCGTACGCTCCGTAAGCCCTCGTGTCAGCTCCAACAGCTCCAACAGCTCCAACGCGAGGCAACACACTCATCACTTCCCTGCTCCCGTGGGGTGGCTCAGCCAGAACGGGCAGCAGGAAGCACAGCAAGCAAGTGGGGAAATTGATGTCCACCGACGTCCGCACGTCCGCGCCCGCCGGCGCTCCTTCCAGCCCGGTTGTCACCTGGCTGCTCACTCTGGTGACCCTCGGTATCTACTGGCTCGTCTGGTACTACAAGGTCAACAAGCAGGTGAAGGCGATCGACCCGACCATTGAGGTCAAGCCCGGCATGGCGGTCGTTGCCGTCACCCTCGGCTCGTTGCTGATCGTCCCGCCGTTCGTCTCGATCGTGAAGACCGGCTCCCGGATCGCCCAGGCACAGCGTGCCGCCGGTGTGACCTCCGACTGCTCCGGCATCGTCGGGCTGCTGCTCGCCTTCGTCCTCGGTCTGACCCCGCTCTACTACCAGAGCAAGCTCAACACGGTGTGGGCCGACCGCGCCTGATTTACCGCCACACACGCGGTTCTTGCACGCGGGTAGGGGCCGGGAGAGCAATTTGCTGACGCTGTTGGTTAATCCTGGGCCCTGATGCTTCGCCCCGTCGTTATGCGGCGGGGCGGAGCGCTGTCAGGGGGCTGGTCCGGGTGCGGGCGTGGG
>NZ_JAGGPC010000083.1:0-13792 GCF_018614005.1 Streptomyces sp. ISL-99 | reverse complement strand
CGCGGGCGTCGCGGGCGTCGCGTCCGTCGCGGCTTCCGCCGTCTCGCTTGCCGAGCCTTCGCTCACGCTCCGCGCCCGCTCCGGCGCGGCCGGGGTCGCAGCCTCGCTGGTGGGTGTAGCCGACTCCGTCGCCTGGCTCGCCGAGCCCTCGGTCACGCTGCGGGCGCGGCGCGGCGGACGTGAGGCCGTGCCTTCCGGGGGCGGTGTTGTTGTCTCTGTCGCCTGGGTTGTCGAGCCTTCGGTCACGCTGCGGGCGCGGCGTGGCGGGCGGTCGGCTGCCGCGCCGGCCGCGCGGGGGGTGCGTGCGGGGCGGGCCGGAGCCGGTGGGAGCTGGCCCTTCAGGGGGCCCCACTCGTTCGGGTCCGGTACGCCGGGCGGCAGCATCTGGCGGCGCTTGGGGCCGCCGTGGTCCGACTCCCCCGGCTCCTTCGCGCCCGGCCACGCCTTGGCGACCCGGGCCGCCAGGACGAAGTCCTTGCGCAGCGGGTGGCCCTCGAAGCCCTCGGGCAGGAGGAGCGGCGCCAGGTGCGGGTGGCCCGTGAAGTCGACGCCGAACATCTCGTGCGTCTCGCGCTCGTGCCACTGCGCGCCCGCGTAGATCTCGACGGCGGAGGGGACGGCGGGCGCCGAGTGCGGGACGGTCGTACGGAGCAGGAGGCGTCGTACCGTACGGCCTTCGAGGGCGACGACGTGGGCGCAGACGCGGAAGCCCGTGCCCGGCTCGTCGACCGCGCTCAGCCAGTCGAAGTAGGTGCAGCCCAGCTTGTCGCGGGCGATTTCGAGCGCCGCGATCCACGAGCCGACCGGGACGTCGACAGTGAGCAGGTCGTAGCCGCGCTCGGCGGTCGCTTCCTCGCCGAAGATCTCGGTGACGGCGTCGGGCAGGCTGTCGTACGCCGTCGTGTTGGTCGCCTCGCTCACTTCGCAGCCTCCCCCGGGGCCGGCGGCGGGACGAGGCCGCTGCGCAAGGCTGCCGTGGAGGGCCGGCCGTGGCCGTAACGCTCGCTCAGGGACTCGCGGGCGATCTTCTCCTGGAGCTTGAGGATGCCTTGGAGCAGAGCCTCGGGGCGAGGCGGGCAGCCCGGTACGTACACGTCGACCGGGATGATCTGGTCGACGCCCTTCGTGACGGAGTACGAGTCCCAGTACGGGCCGCCGCAGTTGGAGCAGGCGCCGAAGGAGATGACGTACTTCGGCTCGGGCATCTGCTCGTACAGCCGCTTGACGGCCGGGGCCATCTTGTCCGTGACCGTACCGGAGACGACCATCAGGTCGGCCTGGCGCGGTCCCGGCGCGAAGGGGATCACGCCGAGCCGGATGAAGTCGTGGCGCGCCATCGACGCGGCGATGAACTCGATCGCGCAGCAGGCGAGACCGAAGTTGAAGACCCACAGGCTGTAGCGGCGGCCCCAGTTCAGGACCACCTTCATGGGCTCGGGGGCGAGGCGCGCGAGCGCTCCCAGGCGCTTCGGCCCGGAGAGCGGCGGCAGCGTCGGCTCGGGGAGATCGACAGGGGTCACGGGGGTCACGCGGGTCACGTCCATTCGAGGACGCCCTTCTTCCATGCGTACAGCAGTCCCACGGCCAGGAAGCCGAGGAAGATGAACATCTCGACCAGCGTCGTCGCACCGTATTCGGGCGCGGCGAAGACCGTCGCCCAGGGGAAGAGGAAGACCGAGTCGATGGCGAAGATCACGTACAGGAAGGCGTAGACGTAGTAGCGGACCTGCGTGTGCGCCCAGCCCTCTCCGACCGGGTCCACGCCGCATTCGTACGTCAGCAGCTTCTCCGGCGTCGGCACGACGGGGCGCAGCAGGCGCCCGGCGCCGAAGGCCACGGCGACGAAGAGGACGCCGATGACTGCGAGCAGTCCGACGACCGAGTAACTCTGGAAGTACCCGTCCGCGAGAACCGTCGGTTCCGGCACGTCCGCCCCTCTCGCTCCCTGGCCTCGTTCGCCTCGTTCGGCGATCTGTACGCACGGGAGTCTAGGCCCTGGTAAAAGCCGGGTAAGCAGCCGTCTCAAACCGGGGTGGGGTTGTCCCTGCTTCCGCGCACCCAGTTACCCCATGGCTTCCGTGGTCGGCGCCCGGCAGGCTGAGCACCATGACCGTCAGCGGCGGCGACCACCTCCCAGATTACGACTGGTCGGAGCGGTCAGACCTGTCGGACCGTGCGTGGCCAACCACAGTGGCGGCGGAGCTGCCGTGGCGCGACCGCGACGGCCGCGACGGTGTGGCCGAGCACCGTGCGGGGGTGGGGGAAACCCCCGGTCGGAAACGGTGACCGGCCTCATGGTTCCGGTCTGTCCGTCCCAGCATTCTTGGGTCACACCCAGCAACGCTCACCAGAACCACCAGAGCAGAAACGGACGGTAGCGATGGCCACGGAGTACGCACGGCAGACCGGGGACCAGTGGGCGCCCGATGACCGGCCCCGGAGGAGGCACGTCCTTCCTCCGGCGCTGCGCGCGCCGGTCGAGGCCCGGACCTGGCGCGAGTTCGGTTATCTGATGCTCAGCCTGCCGGTCAGCGTGCTGTTCTTCGTCTTCGCGGTCACCATGACGTCGCTGGGCATGGGCCTGCTGATCACCTTCCTGGGCGTACCGGTACTGGCGGCGTGCCTGGCCGGCTGCCGCGGTTTCGGGGCCGTGGAGCGGGCCCGCGCCAGGGGGATGCTGAAGCTGGACGTGGCGGACCCGGCGCCGGTGCGCGCGAAACCGGGTGGCGGGCCGATGTCCTGGATGGTCGCGATGCTCAGGAGCGGAACGTCCTGGCGTCATCTGCTGTACGCCGTGCTGCATCTGCCCTGGGCGGTGTTCGCCTTCTCGGTGTCGCTGGTCCTGTGGTCGTACGGCTGGGCCATGCTGACGTACCCGCTGTGGCAGTGGGTGTTCCCGGTCTACGCCGGTGCGGACGGTATCCAGCTGTACGGCGACAGCACGCACCACATCTACCTCGACGAGGCCGGTGAACTGGCCGTGACCAGCGCGTTCGGCCTGCTCCTCACCCTCGCCACCCCCTGGGTCATACGCGGCCTGGTGACCGTGGACCGGGTGCTGGTGGCCGGGCTGCTCGGCCCGTCCAGGCTCGCCACCCGCGTCTCGGAGCTGGAGTCGGACCGGGGCGTCGTCGTCGACACCGCGGCCGCCGACCTGCGGCGCATCGAGCGTGATCTGCACGACGGGGCGCAGGCCCGGCTCGTCGCTCTCGCGATGGATCTGGGGCTGGCCAAGGAGAAGCTGACGCAGGACCCGGAAGCCGCGGCGCGCATGGTGGACGAGGCGCACGGCGAGGTGAAGATCGCGCTTCAGGAGCTGCGGGACCTGGCCCGCGGCATCCACCCGGCCGTCCTGACCGACCGCGGTCTGGACGCGGCGCTCTCGGCGGTGGCCTCCCGGTGCACGGTGCCGGTGCAGGTGGAGGTGGACCTTCCGGCGCGGCCGGCCCCGGCCATCGAGGGCATCGCGTACTTCACCGTCTCCGAGCTCCTCCAGAACGTCAGCAAGCACGCACGGGCGTCGCGGGCCACGGTCGATGTGTGGCAGACGGAGGACCGGCTGATGCTCCAGGTGGGCGACGACGGGCAGGGCGGCGCGGACACGACGGCCGGTTCGGGTCTCGCGGGGCTCGCGGAGCGGCTGGACGCCGTCGACGGAATCCTGGTCGTCGACTCGCCGGCGGGCGGGCCGACCACGGTCACGGCCGAGCTGCCCTGGCGGGGCTGACCGGCGCTGCCCGCCGCCCGCTCCCCCGACTGCCTCCCGCCTGCCCCGCCGCCCGCTTCCGAGTCGTACGCCACTATTCCCAGCACCTGGGCCCGCGCCGGTCCGGATGCTGGATGCTGGGGTTCGACGGGTGCGGAGCAATCAATTGCTGGGGGGCTACGGGGTCGTGAAGGACAGGGTGCGGGTCGTCATCGCCGAGGATTCAGTGCTGCTTCGGGAGGGCCTGACCCGGCTGCTGACCGATCTCGGACACGATGTCGTCGCGGGCGTCGGGGACGCGGAAGCGCTGATCAAGACAGTGGGGGAGCTGGCGTCGCAGGGCGAGCTGCCGGATGTGGTGGTGGCGGACGTACGGATGCCGCCGACCCACACCGACGAGGGCGTGCGGGCGGCGGTGCGGCTGCGCAAGGACTACCCGGACATCGGGGTCCTGGTGCTCTCGCAGTACGTCGAGGAGCGGTACGCGACGGAACTGCTGGCCGGGTCGAGCCGGGGCGTGGGCTATCTGCTCAAGGACCGGGTGGCCGAGGTGCGTGAGTTCGTGGACGCCGTCGTCCGGGTGGCCCGGGGCGGGACCGCGCTCGACCCCGAGGTCGTGGCGCAGTTGCTGGGCCGCAGCCGCAAGCAGGACGTGCTGGCGGGGCTGACACCCCGCGAGCGGGAGGTCCTGGGCCTCATGGCCGAGGGCCGGACGAACTCGGCGGTCGCCAGGCAATTGGTGGTGAGTGACGGCGCCGTCGAGAAGCACGTCAGCAACATCTTCCTTAAGCTCGGACTCTCGCCCAGCGACGGTGACCACCGCCGGGTGCTGGCGGTGTTGACGTACCTGAACACCTAGGGACCCGGCAGGTGATCCGGCCGAGGGTCCTGGAACCAAAGGATGAGTACGGAGCGTCTTCGAGCAGAGCGCCGGGGGGCGGGCAAAATATGGCAAAGCAGGGCAGTGGAGCGTCTCAAAACGGGGTCCAGCATGTGATAACCCCAGGGAAGGGCACCCTTACCGACGTAGGGTGGGCCCTGGGGCCACCGGCCGGCCGGCGGGCCCCGAGCAGCCGCCTCGAGGGAGGTCCAGTTCAGTGACCAGCCAGGTCAGTAGCCCGGCCGAGAAGGCCGACGGAGCCGATGGTGCCGACGGAGCGAATGACACCGTCGTCGGGGAACAGCGCAGCATGGCGGGCCAAAAGCCCTTCGAAAAAGAGATCCGCCGCCTCGATCGGATGATCATCCGTTTCGCGGGTGACTCCGGTGACGGCATGCAGCTCACGGGCGACCGCTTCACTTCGGAGACGGCCACCTTCGGAAACGATCTGTCGACGCTGCCGAACTTCCCGGCCGAGATCCGGGCGCCCGCCGGCACGCTGCCGGGCGTATCCAGCTTCCAGCTGCACTTCGCCGACCACGACATCCTGACGCCCGGCGACGCACCGAACGTCCTGGTGGCCATGAACCCCGCCGCGCTGAAGGCGAACATCGCGGACCTGCCGCGCGGCGCGGAGATCATCGTCAACACCGACGAGTTCACCAAGCGCCCGATGGCCAAGGTCGGCTACGCGACCTCTCCGCTGGAGGACGGCTCACTGGACGCGTACAACGTCCATCCGGTGCCGCTGACCACGATGACGATCGAGGCGCTCAAGGACTTCGGCCTGTCCCGGAAGGAGGCCGAGCGGAGCAAGAACATGTTCGCGCTCGGGCTGCTGTCGTGGATGTACCACCGGCCGACCGAGGGCACCGAAAGGTTCCTGCGGACGAAGTTCGCCAAGAAGCCCCGGATCGCCGAGGCGAACGTCGCGGCGTTCCGGGCCGGCTGGAACTTCGGCGAGACCACCGAGGACTTCGCGGTCTCCTACGAGGTCGCCCCGGCCACCCGGGCGTTCCCCCCGGGCACGTACCGCAACATCTCCGGGAACCTGGCCCTGTCCTACGGGCTGATCGCCGCGAGCCAGCAGGCGGACCTGCCGCTCTACCTGGGCTCGTACCCGATCACTCCGGCCTCCGACATCCTGCACGAGCTCAGCAAGCACAAGAACTTCGGCGTGCGGACGTTCCAGGCCGAGGACGAGATCGCGGCCATCGGTGCGGCGCTCGGCGCGGCGTTCGGCGGGCAGCTGGCCGTCACCACCACCTCGGGCCCCGGTGTGGCGCTGAAGTCGGAGACCATCGGTCTCGCGGTGTCGCTGGAGCTGCCGCTCCTGGTGGTCGCCATCCAGCGCGGCGGGCCCTCGACGGGCCTGCCGACCAAGACGGAACAGGCCGACCTGCTCCAGGCGATGTACGGGCGCAACGGCGAGGCCCCGGTGCCGATCGTCGCGCCCAGGACCCCCGCCGACTGCTTCGACGCGGCCATGGACGCGGCACGCATCGCGCTGACGTACCGGACGCCGGTGTTCCTGCTCTCCGACGGTTACCTGGCCAACGGCAGCGAGCCGTGGCGGATCCCCGAAATCGACGAGCTCCCGGACCTGCGCGTGCAGTTCGCGACCGGCCCGAACCACGAGCTCGCCGACGGCACCGAGGTCTTCTGGCCGTACAAGCGCGACCCGCAGACGCTGGCGCGTCCGTGGGCGGTGCCCGGCACTCCGGGTCTTGAACACCGCGTCGGCGGCATCGAGAAGCAGGACGGCACGGGCAACATCTCGTACGACCCGGCCAACCACGATTTCATGGTCCGCACCCGGCAGGCCAAGGTCGACGGCATCGAGGTCCCGGACCTTCAGGTCGACGACCCGGACCGCGCCAGGACGCTGGTGCTGGGGTGGGGCTCGACGTACGGCCCGATCACGGCCGCCGTACGCCGCCTCCGCGCGGCCGGGACACCCATCGCGCAGGCCCACCTGCGCCACCTCAACCCGTTCCCCCGGAATCTGGGCGAGATTCTGAGGCGTTACGAGAAGGTGGTCGTGCCCGAGATGAACCTCGGACAGCTGGCCACCCTGCTCAGGGCCAAGTATCTGGTCGACGCCCACTCGTACAACCAGGTCAACGGAATGCCGTTCAAGGCCGAGCAGCTCGCCACGGCTCTCAAGGAGGCCAACGATGCCTAAGGCGAACGAGACGCTTTCGCTGGTGCCCAAGGCCGAGGCCAAGCAGTCGATGAAGGACTTCAAGTCCGATCAGGAAGTGCGCTGGTGCCCCGGTTGCGGTGACTACGCGGTCCTCGCCGCCGTGCAGGGCTTCATGCCCGAGCTCGGGCTGGCGAGGGAGAACATCGTCTTCGTCTCCGGTATCGGCTGCTCGTCCCGCTTCCCGTACTACATGAACACCTACGGGATGCACTCGATCCACGGCCGCGCGCCGGCGATCGCGACCGGCCTCGCCTCCTCGCGGCGTGACCTGAGTGTGTGGGTGGTGACCGGTGACGGCGACGCGCTGTCCATCGGCGGAAACCACCTGATCCACGCGCTGCGGCGCAACGTCAACCTCAAGATCCTGCTCTTCAACAACCGGATCTACGGGCTGACCAAGGGCCAGTACAGCCCGACCTCCGAGGTCGGCAAGATCACCAAGTCGACGCCGATGGGCTCGCTCGACGCGCCCTTCAACCCCGTGTCGCTCGCCATCGGCGCCGAGGCCAGCTTCGTCGCCCGTACGGTCGACTCGGACCGCAAGCACCTCACCGAGGTACTGCGGCAGGCCGCCGACCACCCCGGCACCGCGCTGGTGGAGATCTACCAGAACTGCAACATCTTCAACGACGGCGCCTTCGAGGCCCTCAAGGACAAGCAGCAGGCCGAGGAGGCCGTGATCCGGCTGGAGCACGGGCAGCCGATCCGCTTCGGCGCCGAGGGCGCCAAGGGTGTCGTACGGGACGCCGCCACCGGTGACCTCAAGGTCGTCGCGGTGACGCCCGCGAACGAGTCGCAGATCCTGGTCCACGACGCGCACGCCGCCTCGCCCACGACGGCGTTCGCGCTCTCGCGCCTCGCCGACCCGGACACGCTGCACCACACCCCGATCGGGGTACTGCGCAGCGTCGACCGCCCGGTCTACGACACGCTGATGGCCGAGCAGCTCGATACCGCCATCGAGCGGAACGGCAAGGGCGACCTGGGTGCGCTGCTCGCGGGCAACGACACCTGGACCGTCGTCGGCTGAGCCTTTCCGGTACGCGAAGAGGGGCGCCCGGTCATCGGACCGGGCGCCCCTCTCGCATCCGCACCACCGGCTGTCGTGACTGCCATGACCGTCATGACCGTCATGCAATACGGACATGACAGGCGAGCGGGATCGGCGTTACCTTCAGCGGATTGGTGGGCGCGCGTCGGGAGGGCCTGTGAAGCCTGTGAAGTCGGCCAAAGAACAGCGATCAGGGTTGCTGTACGGCATCGGCGCCTACGGGATGTGGGGCCTCGTCCCCCTCTTCTGGCCACTCCTCAAGCCCGCCGGCGCGATGGAGATCCTGGCCCACCGCATGGTGTGGTCGCTCGCCGTCGTCGGCGTGGTGCTGGTGGCGGTACGCCGGTGGGCGTGGGTCGGGGAGCTGGTCCGGCAGCCGCGCAGGCTGGGGCTCATCGCCGTCGCCGCGACGGTCATCACCGTCAACTGGGGGCTCTACATCTGGGCCGTCAACAGCGGCCAGGTCGTCGAAGCGTCGCTCGGTTACTTCATCAACCCGCTGGTCACCATCGCCATGGGCGTCCTGCTGCTGAAGGAACGGCTGCGGCCCGCGCAGTGGGCGGCGGTCGGGGTCGGCTTCGCGGCGGTGCTCGTCCTGGCTGTCGGGTACGGGCGGCCGCCGTGGATCTCTCTGGCCCTGGCGTTCTCGTTCGCGACGTACGGACTGGTCAAGAAGAAGGTCAACCTGGGCGGCGTGGAGTCACTGGCCGCCGAGACCGCCATCCAGTTTCTGCCGGCGCTGGGCTACCTGCTGTGGATCGGGTCGCACGGGAACCTGACCTTCGGCGCGGAGGGAGCCGGCCACGCGGCTCTGCTCGCCGCTACCGGTGTGGTGACCGCCGCGCCGCTGGTGTGCTTCGGGGCGGCGGCGATACGGGTGCCGTTGTCGACGCTCGGGTTGTTGCAGTACCTGGCGCCGGTCTTCCAGTTCGGGCTCGGCGTCGTGTACTTCCACGAGGCGATGCCGCCGGAGCGGTGGGCCGGCTTCTCGCTGGTCTGGGCGGCGCTGGCACTGCTGACGTGGGATGCGCTGCGGAACGCCCGGCGGGGGCGGACGGAGGCGGCGCGGCGGCTTGCGGCGGTGGGGGCGGGTGGCGTGGCGGGCGTGGGTGTGGAGGCCGGTGCGGGTGGTGCTGCGGATGCGGGTGGCGCGTCCGACCCGGCGTCTGATCCCGCGCCCGCGTCTACGCCTGCCCCGTAGGGGGCGGGCGGCGGAGCTGTCCCTTCCCCACCCGCCCCTTCCCGAACCGGGTGACCTTCTCCTCGATTGTCGAAGGAAGAAGGCACTGTCAACTACCCGCCGCTACCGCGACGGGCTTGCAGTACGGGCATCACTGGCTGTGATACGTCGTCCGCGTCCAGCCACCCTCTGTCGCAGGATGGCAGGGGCCGCTGACTCGACCCCGCATCGCCACAACTCCAGCGCACGGGCGCGGATATTGCGGGAGCCATTTCGGTCGGCGTGATCAACGAACCCGCACGACCGGCACGCGAACCGAGCCTGAGAGGCCCGGTTCGCTTTGTCCACATGCCCGCATTCGGAGCAGGTTCGGGAGGTATACGCCGGATCGACATACACCACTGGCACCCCTGCCCGGCGGGCCTTATATGTGATGAAGTTCCCCAACTGGGCGAAGGCCCAGCAGTGGAGCGTGGCCCGTTGGGGCTTTCTCAGCCGTACCCGTTCACGGATCCCGGTCGGCTCTTCCAGACCGATTCCGCGCCCGGTGCGTTCAGCCTCGACCACGATTCGCTTTGCGATCTTGTGGTTGATGTCCTTAGCCCGCCGCGCCTCCTTGCGGCGCCGCCGCTGGGCGCGCCGCTTGGCGGACTTGGTGTTCTCCTTCTGCAACTTGGACCGCAGCTGCCGGTCCCGTACCCGGGAACGATTCAACAGTTGCTCAGCGCTCCCGACCAAGCCAATTCCCTTGACCCGCCCGGCCAATGTCCAAAGGGGCACTGTCCGCTCGTCGAGTTGCCAGGACAGACAGCGGTCGTCGTACGCTTGCGCCGCGTCCGCACGGAAGACAACCGGGTTGGAATCCACTTGCCTTCGCCGGTTGGAGGCAGGGTTGCCGAGATCCCCGTTCCAAGTATTCGCCCGTAGCGTCGCGTAGGCATCGGCAACCTTGCGGATTACATGGAGTGCAGGCTGCGCGGACAATCCGAACTGGACCTTCACTGCGTCGTACCCAATATGGCGGCTCTCGACGGGTCCGCGGCGGTCACCGCGTCCATCACCGCGCGCCAGTGCGCGCCTGGCCTCGCTTTCTTCGGCGCCGGCCAGATGCCCTGGCGGAAGCGGAGTACAGCCTTCTCGGCGTTCGCCGCGGCGGCCGAGACCGTGACCGGCACGGTCGTGCTCCCGTGGGTGAGGCGGATGCGGTCACCGGGCCGGTAGCTGCGGACCTCCCCCGTGACACCTTCGTCGGTACGGTACGCAGCGCCCTTCTCGGCGGTCAGCTCCGCGCCCGCGCCAAGCCAGAGCGCGACACTCTCGGGCCTCGCGATGAATTCCCATACGGCGGCGGGCGAATGCGGCAGCGTCCGGGAGACTCCGATCTCCCGCCCGCGTCCTTCGTGAGTCCGGTGGGTATCAGCTTTTCTCCTTCGCCCCGCTCCCGCTCCGGCGGGCCCGGTGGGCACGCGCCTTGTTGCGGTTCCCGCAGCGTTCCATCGCACACCAGCGGCGGCGGCCGGGGCGTGAGGTGTCGACGAACAGCAGGGAGCAGTCGTGCGAGCCGCATTCGCGGATGCGGCGGGCGTACGGTCCGGTGAACAGGTCGATCGCGTCGCGGGCCACCGTCGACAGCAGCTGGTCCCCCGTGGCGCCCGGCGCCCACGCGCGTACGGCGCCCACGCCCGCGCCCACGTCGATCCGGGCGACCAGCGGCTCCCGCGCCGCCCGCGCGTTCACCACGTCGAGGTCGCCCACAGCCAGGCCCCGGCCGTGGGCCCGGTCGGCGGCCAGCCGGTGGAGCGCGTCCCGCAGGGCGCGCGCGTCCGCCAGCTCGCTCGCGCTCACCGTCAGGTCGAGCCCGCCCGGCAGCCGGCTCCGCGCCGCCCATCGCGCCAGATCGGCCGGCTCGTGCAAGACCTCGTACCGGGCGAGCAGGCCGGGGCCGCCGGTCGGAAGCAGCTCAAGGCAGAGGGCTCCCGGGTCGAAGAGGTAAGGGCGGCCTTCCGGCGTACGCAGGGTCAGCCCCGGCGTTTCTGTCACTGACTCCATCACGTAACCAATATAAATGGTTAGCATGACACTGCACTGGAAGCTCGTCGTCGACGCCAACGACCCGCACCCGCAGGCCGATTTCTGGGCCGACGCCCTCGGCTACGAGGTGGAGGACAACAGCGCGCTCATCGAGCGCCTCATCGGCTTCGGCGCCGTACCGCAGGAGGTCGCGGTGGAGTCCCACGGCCGCCGCGCATGGCGTGATCTGGTCGCCGTCCGGCATCCGGACGACCCGTACGACGAGGACAGCGGTGCGGGCCTCGGCCGCCGGATCCTCTTCCAACGCGTACCGGAGACGAAGACGGTCAAGAACCGGCTGCACATCGACGTGCACAGCGAGCCGGGAACGCGGGAGGCCGAAGTCGCCCGCCTGGAGACGCTGGGCGCCGCCGTCGCCCGTCGCGTGAAGGAGGCCGGAGGGGAATGGGTGGTCATGACCGACCCCGAGGGCAATGAATTCTGCGTCCACTGAAGCCCTGAAGCTCTGGCTTGGCTCAAGTCGGGGTCGCTCTCCCCCGCCGGGCGGCATGGTCGATTGACCGACTCGACCGACGGGGGACCTGATGAAGCACGCCATACGCCCGGCTGCCGCCGCACTCACCGCGTTCGCCTTTCTCACCGGTTCGGCGGCCTGCGTTACGCCGTCGGCTCCCGAACCACAGCAGGCGGCGAGCAAAGCCCGGCCCCGCTTACTCAGCGAGCAGCAGCTCGGCGATGTCGCCGCTGCCGCTCTGACCGACCAGGACACGCTCGACGACGCGGGGACGTTCGTACTGTCGACGACCGACGGCATCGACGGCGCCGCCCGCAGCGAGATCGCCGCCGGCACTCCCCTGCTCATCGAGGCCGCCTGCGCGGGCGAGGGATCGGTGACCCTCACCGTCACCTCGGGCAGGTCCGGGACCCGGCAGCAGGTGGCCTGCGCCGACAAGCCGCGCGCGAAGACCTTTGCCTTCACCACCCGCGCGGGCTCGATCTCGCTCGATGCCGACCGGGGCACAGCCACGCGCGGCGGTCTCGCCTATCTCGTACGCCGTCCGGCATCCGAACACCACTGACCGGTTTCCGCTCTTGACGAAGAGTCAAACTCTCGCTGAACATGCAGCACGCACCGCCCACGCACAGCCACGCGCAGCCCATGCACCAACAGCTCCAGCGCCCCGCGCCGTCACCCGCGTGCCGGGGCGTCCCGCACGTTCCGTTTGTCCCCGTACGGAATCCGGAGCCCCCACATGAACCTCTCCAGCGTCTCCTGCCGCCCGACTCCCAGACGCACCGCCGTCACAGCCGTCGCCCTGGCCCTCACCGGCCTGGTCGCCGCCACCGCGCCCGCCGCGTCCGCCGCCCCGACCGCCTCTGCCACCGCCCTCGCTCCCCTCGCCGCCCCCGACATACCCCTCGCCAACGTCAAGGCGCACCTCACCCAGCTCCAGTCGATAGCCACCGCCAACGGCGGCAACCGCGCCCACGGCCGCCCCGGCTACAAGGCCTCCATCGACTACCTCAAGGCCAAGCTGGACGCCGCCGGATTCACCACGTCCGTCACGACGTTCACCTCCAGCGGCGCGACCGGTTACAACCTGATCGCCGACTGGCCGGGCGGCGACCCGAACCAGATCCTGATGTCCGGCGCGCACCTCGACTCGGTCAGCTCGGGACCCGGCATCAACGACAACGGGTCCGGCTCGGCCGCCGTCCTGGAAACCGCGCTCGCCGTCTCCCGTGCCCAGCTCAAGCCCACAAAGCACCTGCGGTTCGGCTGGTGGGGCGCGGAGGAGCTCGGGCTCGTCGGCTCGAAGGCGTACGTCAACAGCCTTCCCGCCACCGAGCGTTCGAAGTTCTCCGGCTACCTCAACTTCGACATGATCGGCTCGCCGAACCCCGGCTATTTCGTCTACGACGACGATCCGGCCATCGAGAAGACCTTCAAGGACTACTACGCGGGCATCGGCGTCCCCACCGAGATCGAGACCGAGGGCGACGGCCGCTCCGACCACGCGAACTTCAAGAACGTGGGCATACCGGTCGGCGGCCTCTTCACCGGCGCCAGCCGTACGAAGACGAGTGCCCAGGCCCAGAAGTGGGGCGGCACCGCGGGCACCGCCTTCGACCGCTGCTACCACTCGTCCTGCGACACCACGGCGAACATCAACGACACCGCCCTGGACCGCAACAGCGACGCGATCGCCCACGCCGTATGGGCTCTGGGCACCGAGCCGACCGTCCCGCCCGGCGACGTGCACGAGAACACCACCGACGTCGCCGTCCCGGACAACGGCGCGGCCGTCACCTCCTCCGTCACCGTCTCCGGCCGTACGGGCAACGCCCCGGCCGCGCTCAAGGTGGGCGTGGACATCAAGCACACCTGGCGCGGTGACCTGGTCGTGGACCTGGTCGCGCCCGACGGGACGGCGTACCGGCTGAAGAGCTCCAGCAGCAGCGACTCGGCCGACAACGTGATCGCCACCTACACGGTGGACGCGTCGAGCGAAGCGGCCAACGGCACCTGGAAGCTCAGAGTCCAGGACATCGCCACGCAGGACACCGGTTACATCGACAGCTGGAAGCTCACCTTCTGAGCCCGTCCCGCTCCTGTACCGCCCGGCCCCGGCGGGATGCTGTTGGTTAATTCGGGCCTGTGCGTGACGTCGGCCTTCAAGACCCGGTTGTGGTCTTGAAGGCCGACGTTGTCGTATGGGGTGGGTGCGGATGTCGAT
>NZ_JAGGPC010000082.1:0-27495 GCF_018614005.1 Streptomyces sp. ISL-99 | reverse complement strand
ATCTTCATGAGTCTTCTAGGCGGTCGGCACGTCAATCACTTCTGGCGCCTGCTCAACGAGCTTCAGATCCCCCACGTGACACTGCTCGACCTCGACGCCGGCCGCTTCCACGGAGGCTGGGGACGAGTGCGCAATGCTCTGAAGCAGATCAACACAGTCCGCCCGGGGAGCTATACCGAGGAGCGAATCAGCGAACTCCCCAAGTGGAATGACGACCGCGGCTTCCCAACGCTCTACGACTCCAACTGGTTAAACGGGTATGGCCCTGTCGCGAGCCTGGAGCAGGAAGGGGTGTTCTTCTCTCACCCGGTTGACCTGGATCTGATGTTGCTGGCGGCCTACCCCGACTCCTACGGCGTCAGTCCTTCAGAGCCGGGCGAGTCGACCGAGCCAGACGAGGACACCATCGTGGCTGTGCTCGGAAAGAGTCACGCGAACGAAGACCACCTCCCCGAGGACGTTCGCGCGCTCCTCAACGAGTACCACAACAAGTTCGATCTTGGAAGTAAGCCCGCTGCGCACCTGGCCGCTCTCGCTGACCTGAATGACCAGCAGTTGCTGGAGAACCTCCCCGATGTGCTCGCTCGACTGGTCGAGTACGTGCGCACGAAGCTAGCGGAGCTGCCGGAATGATCCGCCCCGATCAGTGGCATCCCGTCGACGGCCTCGTCCTCGAACCGAACGCGATGTCGGCCGTCACGACGTCGGACAGGAATGTGGTCGTCGCCGCTGGACCGGGGGCCGGGAAGACCGAGCTGCTCGCCCAACGGGCGGACTTCCTACTGCGCACCGGACAGTGTCCCTACCCGCGCAGGATCCTGGCGGTTTCGTTCAAGGTCGACGCTGCGCGCAACCTGCGAGAGCGAGTTCGCCGTCGCTCTGGCTCGCGGCTCGCTGCCAGGTTCGACAGCTTCACCTTCCACGCCTTCGCCAAGCGCGTGATCGACAACTTCCGGCCCGCACTGACCGGAAACAACAGCCTGAACCCGGACTACCGAATCGATCAAGATACCCGGGTCGCGGGCGAGCAGATCACCTTCGCCGACCTGGTCCCCCTGGCGTTGGAGATCGTCGAGGCTAACGCCTACGCCCGGGGAGGCATCCGTCAGACTTATAGCCACGTCTTCCTGGACGAGTTCCAAGACTGCACCAGGCAGCAGTACCAGCTCATCAAGGCGGCATTCGGCCACACAACGGCCGTCCTGACTGCAGTCGGCGACACCAAGCAGCGAATCATGGCCTGGGCCGGCGCACTTGATGGAGTGCTGCAAACCTTCGCCAGCGACTTCTCAGCTCAACCTCTGCCTCTGTACCAGAACTTCCGCTCCGCCCCCCGACTCCGGCGGATGCAGAACCGCATGATCGCTCGGATGGACCCCGCAGCGGTCAGCCCGGACGAAGAACTGGCCGGCGCCGGCGGCGTCATCGAGGTGCTCGACTTCGACACCGAACACGACGAAGCACGAGCCGTCGCGGGACTCATCGACGGCTGGTTTGGCGAGGGCACGGCCCCGAGCGAGATCGCGGTCCTCGTGCGCCAGCAGCCGCACCTGGTTGCGGCAGCCCTCGGCCGCGAACTCGCAGCCCGCAGCATCCCCTTCCGCAACGAACAAGAGAGTCAGGACCTCACTGCGGAACCCGTAGCTGCGCTCGTATTCAACTTCATTCGCGTGATCGCCGACGACAGGCAGCCCGACGCGTACACCGAACTCATGAGGATCGCTAACCGACCGAGCGCACCTGAGAGTCAGGCATCACGCTTCGGCGGCCAGTTGCAGCGGATGGTCGGCCAACCCCGGGCGACTGTGCGCGACCACACGTTCAGAACGGGAGAGCCCGCTGCGTGGAGGACCCTCGTCCATGAGTTCCTGGAACTGGTGTCACAGCCGGCGCTGGTCGCGTTGTCAACCGGGTACCAGCAGGGCACTCGACTCAACGACCTGATCGAGCAGGCGCTTGATGCTTTCGACCGGGAGCTTGCTGTTGACGGGGACGCCGTCCAAGCACTCCGGCGCCTTTCGGAGGTGGACGCCATCCGGTTCTTGACCATCCATAAATGCAAGGGCATGGAGTTCGAGAAAGTCGTGGTCCTCGGGGTCGAAGAGCAGCTCTTCTGGGGCACTCCCACCGCGGCGATGTCCGAGTTCTTCGTTGCGGTATCCCGCTCGAAGCAACATCTGGTGCTGACTCACGCCAAGCACCGCGATCGGCCAGTAGGAGCCACGAACAGATGGGACGAGCGGCGTACACCCCACCAACAGTTCTTGAACTTCGCCCGCGAAGCGTAGGTTCCGGCGGATGGCGCTCAAGCTGGCAACTGCGCCGCCAGATCTACGACGATCCAACAACGCTGTTCCGCCTGGCGATCGACAAAAGGTCACGAAACGAGATGATGACCCTCAGGCCCGCCTCAGCTGGCAATGTTGAGGGCGCGCCCCCGTGCCGCAAGCAGAGAACCTGTTCAGGTGGCCACAGCTCCTCCTCATGCTTCATCTAGCTGACTCGCGTATAGGCCCGCTGCTGCCACGACCTCGCTCGGCACTTCCGGTGGACAAGAGCTAGTGCCGACTCCATGCGCCGCTCGGCGGTTTCTCGCTGCTCTTGGGTATGCCGCGGCAGCTGGGCAGTTTCAAGGCGCACATCAATCTGGAGCGGAGTCGCGAGCATCAGCGCTCCATCGCCTGCCCTTCCTCCCGTTGCGTATGCTGCTGCAGGACTTGGCAGTTGCGACGGCGCAGGGGGAACGAGATGGCGGTATACCGGCTGACGGCGGACGGTGAGCAGACGAGCCTCCCGCGTCTCGCTGAATGGCTGCGAGGCGACGAAGTGGTCGGTGAGCAGGCCGAGATCGAGCTCGAGCAGGCCCCGCCCCGGGACGGCGACATGGGATCGGCCTTCGAGGCTGTCCAAGTCGTCGTCGACAACGGATTCCAGCTCGCCAGCCTCATCGTGGCCATCGCCGCATACCGCCGCACCCGTCCCCACGATGGGGGAGTGGTCATCGAACACGGTCAGGTCCGCGTCACGCTCGACACGGACGACCCGGAGAAGATCTCGCGGGTGGTGCAGGCGCTCGACAGCGCTTCGTGACACCGTTGACGCCGAACAGCCTGCCGGACCCCGCTCGCTCTCGCGTGGTACTCATCGGCTTCGCACAGTACAGCCACGCGCCTGATCTCCCCGCGATCTCCAACAACCTCGACAGCCTGCGGGACTTCTTCCTCAGCGAAGAAGGATGGGGCATGGCGGCAGAGCACTGTCATGTCATCGAGGACGCCACGACAGCGGACGATCTGATCGCTCCGCTGAACCGTGCCGCCGCTGAAGCACGTGACACCCTCTTCGTCTATTACGCCGGGCACGGCATCCTCGACGAGGCGCTGGAGTTCTTCCTGTCCATGCCAGGCTCCCGCCTGCACGAACCGTGGACCGGGGTCTCCTACCGATGGATCCGTCAGGCCATCACTCGTTCCCGGGCCAAGCGGCGCGTCGCTGTCCTCGACAGCTGCTTCAGCGGCAAAGTGCACGCGGCTATGGGCGGCCCGTCGCAGGCAGTGAAAGCACAGACCGCGGCCGGCGGAACAGTCGTCCTGACTTCGGCCCGCGACGACAGAGTCGCGCTGGCGCCGGAAGGAGACCGCTACACCGCTTTCACCGGCGAGCTGCTGACAGTGCTTCGCCGCGGTATCGACGGTGGATCACGCCTCCTCACCGTGGACCACGTCTACGAGCAGGTCAAGTTCGCCCTCGCCCTCAAGGGCCGCCCGCGGCCCGATCGGACCGGAAGCGACACCTGCGGAAAGACAGTCCTAGCGGTCAACCCGGCCTTCACCGCCGACGCCTCCGACCCCACACCCCGAACCCCGGGCGTATCGGCGCGGGAACGGCTCCACGCTCTAGCGGATCGCCTTGGAGCCACCGACGCACCGACCGGCGGCCATGGCCCACTCAGCGCACCACCGACAGCAGCAAACCCCAGGGAAAAGACCCAGCAGCGGGGGAGTGCCGCATCTGCGGGCCCGGCTGTCCAAGCACCGCGCATCCGCCGCCCTTTGCCCATCATCGCGAACGGCAGGTACAGATTCACAGCTGCCGTGGGCATGGGCGGCATGGGAGAGGTCTTCCTTGCTCAGGACACCGTGCTCGGACGCGAGGTGATCGTCAAGCGTCTGCACGGCCACCAGTCCGGCAGTGATCATCTGCTGTACGAGGCCAGGGCCGCGGCGGCACTGAATCACCCGTCCATCGCAACCGTCCATGATGTCGTCACCGACGCCGCGGGAGACTTCATCGTCATGGAACATGTGCGCGGCTGGCCCCTCGACCAGGTCCCCTCCCTCACCCGTCCCACAGTTCCCGAATCCGTTGCCGCCCTGCACGACATCCTGGACGGACTCGAACACTCCCACGCCGCCGGCATCATCCACTGCGACATCAAGCCCCACAACCTCATCCTCACAGCCAGCGGACGTGTGAAGATCCTCGACTTCGGCATCTCCAGCCTGAACGAATCCGCCCACCGAGAAGGACAGATAGCAGGCACCGTGCTCTACATGCCGCCCGAATGCTGGGCCGGCGCCGCTCCCCACGCAACCCGGGACATCTACAGCGCCGGCGCCGTGCTCTATCAACTGATCACCGGCCGAGGCGTCCACCAAGGACATGCCTTCCCGTCATCGCCTCCGCCCCCACCCGCCAGACCCCGCGAACTCGTGCCCGGCCTCGACGCCGGCATAGAAGCCGTCATGCAGAAGGCTCTCGCTCCCAAGCCGGCGGACCGTTACACCAGCGCTGCCCACATGCGATCGGCCCTTGGCCGCTACCTTTGACACATCAATGCGGACAGCGGACCCATCGTTCGTGCCAGAGTCCAACGAACTTCGGCGGCCTTCGATCCCACGGTCATCGGCCCTTGCGGCAGCTGTCCTTCTCAGCGTCGAGCCCTTCGCCTGCTCCGTAAAGCTGGCTCCCGAACAAGCGTGCTCCCTTGAGGTGATGTGCCGAGTCACCCCTGCTTGCGCGGGGCCCAGTGCCCGGCCTGACCCGTAACCTGGCAGCGGTGCGCGTCACCCCCGCTCCCGCGGGGATCCAGATCAGCACGCATGGTCTTGAGCGGTGTATCACCGAGCCGCCCCTGCCTGCGCAAGGTCCAGGCTTTGCGACCTGGTCCGTTAAGCGCTTTGCGCTTCTTGGCTGTGGGCGAGGCTCGCTATAGACGCTTAGACGATAGCGTGGGAGATCTGCCAGCGGAGCACCTCCGTTCGTCCGGGCGCAACTCTTGAGGTGGAAGACCTCATCGTCCGGAGACCAGTCGCCTCCTGCTCGCGCATGAAACGCTGCACGTGCTGGACCCCGTCCACCAGCCGGCGTCACCCCAGCTCACACGGGACTTGCCAGGATTGCGACTTTGATGCGGGATGTCATGCGAGGTGTCCGTGCCCGGAGCAGACCGATCAGGTCGGTTGTACCGTCCGTGCTCGCACGGAGTCATCCCCCTGCTTGCGCAGGGTCGAGCGAGGTGACACCAGCATCCAGATGGCGATCATCGAGTCATCCCCGCTGGCGCGGGGGAGAGGCTCCAGGGAGCCAAGGGGCAGCCTCACCGATGGAGTCACCCCCGCTTTGTGCGGGGCCGTAGCTGGCGCCGGTGGGCCGCAGCGATGTCGAGTCGCCCCTGATTGCGCAGGGCTGGCCGGAGACGATCGTGGCCGACCGGGGAAGAGTCGTGTCACCCCTGCTCCCGCAGGGCTTGCATCGTCGGCGGCGCGGCACTCCCGCTGACGCGGGACCGAGCGGCATTCCAAGGCCGGTCGTCGTGGGAGTCACCCCGCCGGAGGGGCGGGCTTCGGTGAGCCAGGGCGGAGCCACGTCGACTTGGCAGTCTTCCCTGCTTACGCGGGGCTTGGCGCGACGAGCAGCCGGATATCCAGCTCTACTGTGAGACACACCCGCTCGCGCGGGTCGTTCCTGCACCTTCACCCCCTTGAGGTTAAGTGAGTTTGTGTCACTCGCGCGGCCTCGGGACTTCGCTTGAATTGGTGGAGCCAGGCGAAGGTCCGGTCGACAACCCAGTCTTCCCCGGTCCGGAGCCGTAGGCGGTGCCTTTCCGGGCGAACATGAGTGTGATGTGAGGGCCCGGACAAGACAACGGCACTTGTAGTAGCCGCAGTCGGCGAACAACTGGACGGTGATGGGGCCGACCTCGAACTCCGCGGAGGCGGGGCATCGCGTCCGGCCGGAGAATCTGGCGCAAGGGCCCCTGGATCCGACCCGCTAGTACCGCCGGCCGGGTCCAGGGGTCGAAATCAGTGCCCAAGTATCCAGGCGATGACCGCGCGGACGGTGCCGGAGACGGCTCCGGACGCTGCGCCGCGGACGGCGGCGAGGGTGAGCTTCTCGCGCCAGGTCGGGTTGGTGGGCTCGTTGGACATCGGTTGCTCCCGGTCGTTGACGGGTGGGAGCCGGCCGGTCTCCCGCATTGACGTCTCGAGAGAAGCGCCTGGTCACTGGGTTCGGCATGGGGTGCGAAGCAAGCCGAACGAGCTGCGGGTCGCCGGTCTGGGTGACCTCGGTGCTCGCGCCGGATGTGATGAGGTTCTACGGTGGTTCGGCGGTGTTCGGTAGGAACCGCCGAACAGCAAGGAGGGCGCAGTATGGCCGAGGACTCCGTTGTTGCTGCCGTTAAGGGACACCAGATCGACTTGGACTCGGTGCAGTCCCTGGCGGATTTCGCCCGAGCATGCAAATGGTTACGCGCTGGCCGCTCCTACGCCGCGCTGGGGAGGGCGGCGGGCTCTCGGTCGCTGCCCGCAGCGACGCTGAGCGATCTACTCAACGCTAGGTCCACACCGACTCGGTACACCGTGATCAGCTTTCTGATCGCGTGCGGACTCGACCAGGAGGCGGCGCAGCGGCCATGGCTCGCCGCCTGGGAGCGCGTGGCCACGACGAATCAGCCATGCCCCGCGGGCGCCGTACGCGTCCGGCTGGCGCGTCCGCGCCTGCTCGGCGTACACGCCGCGATCCAGGTTCCCGGCGCCACCGAGGACATGCCAGCGTACGTGCCGCGGGATTTCGACGCTGACCTGGACGCCGCCCTGACCGCCGTCGCGGCGAAGGGCGGATTCGTCCTGCTTTTGGGCGGCTCGTCGGTTGGCAAGACCAGGGCCCTATACCAGGCGATCCGTTCCGGGTTGGGGGAGTGGTGGTTGCTCCACCCCGCCGATCCCCAAGAGATCAACGCCCTTGCCGAGGCGCCCTCGCAGCGCACCGTGCTGTGGCTCGACGAAATGCAGCGCTACCTCAAGCGCCCAACTGGACTTCGCGCCGGCACCCTGCGGCGACTCATCGCCGCCGGCACGGTCGTGGTGGCGACGTTGTGGCCGGATGAGTACACCATCCGGACGGTCCGGCCTCCGGTTGGCCACCCAGATCCGTACGACAATGACCGTGAGTTGCTCGAACTTGCCCAACTCATCAAGGTGCCCGAGACCTTCAGCCCGGCCGAACGCCGCCGGGGCGAAACCCTCGTCGGCACCGACCAGCGTATCCGGATCGCACTGGACAGCCCCGACGCTGGCTTCACCCAGGTTCTCGCCGCGGGGCCCGCCCTCATCCGCCGCTGGGAGCACGCTGACCCCTACGCCGGTGCCGTCCTGACCGCCGCCGTCGACGCCACCCGCCTCGGCATGCGGTACCCCCTCCCACCGGAACTGCTCAAAGCGATGGCGCCGGCCTACTGCACCAAACGGGAGCGGGCCGTCGCTCCGGCCGGCTGGTTTGAGATGGCGCTGGCGTACGCGACGGAACTGCTGCACGGCGCTGCGGCCGCGCTGGCCCCGGTCGGCGGCGAGGAGGTGACGATGGGCGAGGTCGCCGGGTTTGAGGTCGCCGACTACCTAGTCCAGCACGTCAGCGCCCAGCGCCGCGTCCAGCCGGTCCCGGCCGGCGCCTGGGAGGCGTTGCTGGCCCATGCCCACCAGCGCGACGACGTTGAGCGGCTGGCTGCCAGCGCGAAGGACCGGCTGCGGTTGTGCTACGCAGTGCTGTTCTACCGTCGTGTCCTGGAGGCTGGCGACTCACAGGAGGCCAACGACCGCCTCGCCGAGCTCGCCGCCAGGCAGGGGCGGACTGAAGACATCGAAGAGGAAATCCGCAGGCAGCGCGGCAATTACGCCCCCATTCCTGAGGTTCTGGCTACGTTGCTTGCCAATCCAGGCCGGGTCGAGGAACTCCGCGTCGCCGCTGACAGCGGCAACATGCATGCGGCCGACCGCTTGGCCGAACTCCTGGCCGCGCGGCAGCGCAAAGACCTGGACGCCCGCGCCGCTAGTGGTGATCTGAAGGCAGCTCGGCTGCTGACCGAGCACGACATCCACAACGACCGCTGGGTCCAGCATGGTTATGACTGCGGGTGCCTCAGATGGCGGACTTACTGGCGTGCCTGGCTGCTGGCCGAGGATGGCTACGTCGACGACGCCATCGTGATCGCCCGAGGCCATCGCCATTACAACGACGATCCCATCGCCCTGTGGGCCTGGCTGTTGGCCGAGCATGGCTGCGTCGATACGTTGGTCGCGCACGCTAGGGGCGAGCGGCAAGCCGCGAGGCTGCTGCTGGATCGCGATCACGTCGAGGCGCTCCGCATTCTGGCTAGTTCAGATAGAGAGGAGTCCTACGATGCGTACGACCAACTAAGAAATGCCCACAGGCGAGCCCCCGACCACGTCGGCGGCGGCCTCGGCGCGTGGCGCTTGGCCGAACTGTTGGCCGACCCTGCCCGGGTCGAGGATGCCCTTGCGGTCCTTCGAACCTACGCGGACCTCCCGCTGCCACGTAGTTGGACTATGTGGGCCGAGAAGCGGCTGGCCGAGGTGTTGTTCGACCATGACCGCATCGATGAGCTTCGCCTTCGCGCCGCCCGGAGCAGCGCTGCCGTCGGGCGGCTGGCCGAACTGCTCGCCCAGCGAGGCCAGGTCGAGGAGGCGCTCACGATGCTCCGCGGCCTCGCTAACCACAACAACGCCCCAGCCACGTGGCTGCTGGTCAGGCTGCTCGTCGAGCGCGGACGAACCGAGGACGCTCTCTCCATCCTGCGACCGCTGGTCGAACTCCACGAAAGTGACAGCATGTCGCCTGACAATCGGTGGGAGTGGCCCACCCGGCGCTTGGCTCAACTGCTGGCCGCAGACGATCATATCGGTGCACTCCGCCACCTCATTGAGGGATTCCGTGCCCGCGCTGACCTCGGCAATCGCTATGCCGCTCGGCGGTTGGCCGAACTGCTAGCCGAGCACGGCCACCCCGGTGAACTCCGCGCAGAGATTGATGCGGGCAACCCGTTTGCCGCCGAACGCGTGGTCGAGCAGCTCGCCAGGCAGGGCACGCCTTATGAAGCAGATCGCGTGTGGAGGTTCGGGCTTACCGCCGAAGGAATGATCGCGGAGCGCCCTTCCTAACTGATCGTTACAGCATAAGTTCAGCTGCGCTGATCACCCCTCGCTGGCGCGAGGCCTCACCGCGGTCGACGCCACGCATCTCCTCACCCCTGCTCTCGCGGGGCTGGCCTCGAGGTTCGAACCACTACCAACCCGATCCACGAGTCACCCTCGCTCGCGCGAGGCTACGGGTTGATTCCGCAGCTGCGAGACGCACTGGCCGAGTCACCCCCGCTTGCGCGGATTGACGCCAACCGCTGCCACAGACAGGGCACCAGCCACGCCGCGAGTTCCTGCCGCCGGGAGAGGAGCCAGAGGACATCGGGTCCCCCCCGCTCGCGCGTGGGCCGATCCTGTGACAACCATCCCGACGTAGCGGCCAGCGGAAGCACCCCCACTTGCGGGGGCCCGAGGTTTGACGACCTCCAATTGTCAAGCGCGGAAGACAGTACACGCGCGGAGGCCAGCCCACGCCAGGCGCGCGGTCGGCGACTGCGCAGCGCAGCTGGCGCCTGCTTTGGTCTTTCAACACGGCGTGAACGAAGCGGAAGCCGAGTCACCCCCGCTTGCGCGGGTCCAAGGCCTGCTCGCCTGAAGCCTAGCAAGCGGGCCAGCCGGTTCTCAGTGCTTTGATCAGGTCTCGCCCGTCAACGCATGGAGCGCTCAGCCGCATCACACTTCTGCGCCGCAGCCACTGAGTCGTCTGCCGCGTCGCGACAGACCAGCAGGCCGTCACCGAAGGCGCTGAGGCATCACCCGCTCTCATGGGTGAGCGCCCCGTCGGGTGCGGCACTGGGACTGGGCGCGGGACCCGTGGGCGTGGGCGGTGACGGGACCGGCGCGGGTGCGCCGGTCCGGCGAACTCGCCGTAGCCCAGACAGAGGCGAGCGCGTCGTACTTGTCGCCGGCGTGCGCAGAGCGTGGAGCTCGCCTCATCACCTCCGGGCCAGGAAGGGGCCGGGGCTGCGCAGCGGGCGGCTAGAGCGTTGCTTCACCGTCAACGCTTCCATGACGATGTGGCCCACCTGCACGACCAGGCCTGACCTGTGGCCGCACGAGGCCACCAAGCCCCCGGCACACCTCCCCAAACGGAGACGACCAGGAGGCCTGGCACCCACTTGCACCGGTGCACATGCACGAGTCAGGCTGTCGACACCATGCGAGCCCGAGCGGAGAGCCGAAGTGCGTCGCCACGCAGCGCAGCGGGGGGATGACGTCAGAGACCGGCGGGCGCTTACTCTTTCGTGCCCTATCCGGCACGGAATCATCCGGCGCCCTTACGTCATCGAGCCGGGGCGCCGGATGGTTACGCGGCCCTCACGCCTGGAACGCCGGTTTTACGGTGTACCGGGGAGATGCTGTAGGTCGCCCACCACTTCCCGAGATCGGCCATGACCGCGTGGACGGTCGCCTCGTCGCCGGCGCTGATGTCCAGGACCACGAGGCTGGCGCGGGCTGTCAGGCACACAGGTCACGGTGTTCTTGGTTCTGATGCACCATGCTGCCGTCAGCCTCGTGAAGCTTTGGCCGATCATGGATCGGGCTGATACTAGCGTGGCGCGACCTGGCGTCTGCCCGCTTCGAGGAAGCGGTAGGGCAGCGTCCGCTGATGCTGCGAGGGTTGCGTCATGGGCGTTGCAGAGGACGGGCGGTTCGGTGGTATTGATCTGTCTCCGTGGGGGAAGTTCGATGTTGCGACGCTGACGGCGTATCCGCTGCTGTTTCACATGATCGATGCAGGGGCTGTCGCCGCCGAGCTGTGGGAGTGTTTGCTCACCACGAGTCAGCGCACGGTGATTTCAGTTGGCGTCGGGCTGCGGGACGTGGAAGCTCGTTCGCTCGTTGCTTTCCTCGCCGCCCAGCACGATATCGGCAAGCTGATCCCGCATTTCCAGTGCGGTGAGTCGTCCGCGCGTCTCCGCCTGGCGGATGACCTGTTGGCCGACATCGACCTGATGGTGCCTGTCGGTCACGGCAGGGCCTCGATGCATACGGCGCTGGGCCTGTTTGCAGAGTTGGGCTTCCCGCTGGCGGGCAATGACAGCTCGGCCGTAAGGGCTGCGCAGTGCCTGGGCGGCCATCACGGGAGATTCTTGCAAATCGACGTGGACCAGGCAGCTTCCGCCCGGTGCGTGGAAGCCACTCTGGGTGGACCCCTGTGGCAGGACTTGCGGCGCCGCTACACGCGTCTGCTGTGGCACCTGTTCGGTGTTGAGAAGGCCCCACAGTGCATGTCGGTGGAGGCCACGGTGTTGATCACCGGTCTGTGTATGGTCGCGGACCGGCTGGCCAGCCAGCGACGGTTCTGGCTGCCGAACGCCCACGTGCCCGCCTTCGGCGCCCATGAGCACTATGCCCACGCACGTAGCCAGGCGCGAGAGGAAGTGGAACGATCCGGGCTCGGCCGCATCGTACTGGACAGAGTTCCGTTCCCCGTCGCCCATCCGCGCCTTACCGCTCCGAACCCTTTGCAGGCATCAGTCCTTCAGCAGTTGCCGGCCATCGTGAAAGGGCGGGGGGGTGGCATCGCGGTGGTCACGGACGCCACAGGGGCGGGCAAGAGCGTCACCGGGCTGGAAATGGCGCGGATCTTCAACGAGCACTGCGGAACGCAGGGCCTGCTGTGGCTCTTGCCGACGACCGCCGCGGCGGATGCCGCCTACGAGCTCCTGGACCGCTACGTACGGGCTCACCGCCCGGACCGTGCTCCGGTGACGCTGGTGCACAGCCACAGCTGGCTCACTGAGGCCTACAGCGACCAGGCCCTGGCGTCGCAGGACGGATCCACCCTCGACGGCCCCCGTGAGCAGTTCGACGACCCCACTGGTCACCAGGCCGCGGTCGAGGAGGAGCAGGGGCCGGGCATCGCGGGGCCTGATCCGTGGTTGCGCGGCTGGAACAACGCTCTGCTCGCCCAGTACACGGTCGCCACCGTCGACCAGGCCCAGATGGCCGTCCTGCCGGTGCGCTACAGCGCGCTGCGCATGCTGGCGATGTCGGGCAAGACCGTGGTCATCGACGAAGCGCACGCACTGAGCCCGTTCAGCCAACTGCAGTTGTGCCGACTGCTGAACTGGCTGGGGTCCCTGCGCTGCCCGGTCGTGCTGCTTTCAGCGACGCTGCCTGCCTCGACCACCACAGAGCTGGTGCGCGCCTACCTGTCCGGGGCCGGGCACAGCAGCCGTACCCTCACCACCCGGTCCTTCGCACCTCACTATCCGGGCTGGCTGTTCGCGGACGCCGAAACCGCCACCCCCCACCGCATGGATGAAATCGCCCGAGCCGAACACGTGGCCGCACAGCGTCGCGCCGTCCGCATCAAGGCTCTTTCGGTGACATTTCGCCGACTGGGTGACCCGAGCCGGCACGTGGACGAGGGCGAGCGTCTTGCCACGATCCGCAAGGTCCTTGCGCCCGTCCTCGACGGCGAGGGCTGCGCGTCGGTGGTGTGCGCCACTGTCGCCGACGCCCAGGACACCTACCAGTACCTGCACCGCCTATGGACAGGCCCCAGCCAGGAGCTTGTGCTCCTGCACGCCCGCGCCCCCGCACACCGGCGCGAGCAAACCTTGCGCCGGCTCCGGCACCAGCTCGGTACCAGCGGTCCGCGCCCGCAGCGCTTGGTCGTGGTGACCACGAGCCTGCTCGACATGAGCCTGGACATCGACGTCGACCTCATGATCAGCGACCTGGCATCCGTGGCCAGGCTTCTGCAACGGCTGGGGCGCCTGGGCCGTTTCGCCCACCTGTGGGCGGACGATGTCGAGCGCCGTCCTACCTGGTGGAACACCGAGCAGGGGCCGTGCCTGACCGTCCTGCACCCGGTCAACACGCGCGGTGACACCGCCTTGCCGCCGGGCTGGGCCAAAGTCGAACCCGCCGCCGTGTTGCACGCCACCGCACAGATGCTCCCCTCGTTGAAGCAGCAACCACTGACGCTCCCCAATGATGTTCAGGACCTGGTCGAGCAGGTCCACGGCGCGGGTTCGGCTTTCGCCGCCGAGACCGCGCAACTGCAGCAGCTGCTGACCGGCCACCATGCCCGCACCAGTCAGGAGCAGCACTGGAGCGCAGTGCATCTGGTGCCCCCACCGCGGCGGGTGTCGTCACTGGCCGACGTGCACCGCCAGCATCTCACCGCAGCCCAGGCGGCCACGCGCCTGGGAACCCTGCCCCGCCACCTTCTGCCCTGTTACCGCACCGAAAGTGGCACCTTGACCATGGATGCCGCCGGTGAGCATCCGCTGCCCGACCAGCCGCACCTCAGCACCCGCCACGTCCGCAGCATCCTCGAACACACCCTGCCCGTCCCCGCCGCCTGGGTTGTCCGCTGCGGTCCCCACCACCAGCCCCCGGCCAGCTGGAAGCAACACGCACTGCTGACCGACATCATCCTGCTGCCGACTGATCCCGCTCACCCGAACGAGCGGCACCGTTTCGGCCAGTACTCGCTGCGCTTCGATGACGAACTGGGCCTCGTGCACCACCGGGACCAGCGTTGATCAGTCACCACGAAGACGGACGGCGATCACTTACGGCCACCGGTTGATAGTCGGACTTTCGCATCATTTGTTCGCCCGTCGAACGACGTGCTTGGCTTGATCCACGCAAAGCCGGTGCGCTCACCAGGCACCCCACATCTGCCGTCCCATAAGGACACTTGGCAGGTCCTCCCGCAGTGCCGGCCTTGGGTTCGGCCGCGCAGGATTCGCTCCTGCGGGCATGGCCGGAGCACCAGCCGTCCGCTACCGGACGTACACGGGCGAGACACCAGCGGCCGCACCAGCGTTCCTCACCTCGGCAGCCGCCCCTGCCGTCCGCATCGCCAGTTCGCAAAGGCCTCCTCATGCCCCCGTTACCATTACCCCTGTTCAGCGCCGCGGACGACCCCTGGATCGAGGTCCGCACCGGTCAGACCTACGACTCGGTAGGACTGCGAAACCTGCTGCTGCGGGCTCACACCTTCGACGACCTGGCCGTGCCCAGTCCACCCGCGGCGTCCGCGCTCCTGCGTATCGCGGCCGCCATCACCGCCCGCGTCACCGGACTCGACGACCCCGACCTCAGCGCCGCGCAGTGGACCGCACTGCGGCGCCAGCGTTTCGGTGACGGCCAATTCGACCCCGACACTGTGCACGCCTACTTCGACCGCCACCACTTCAGCGTGTTCGACCCGGTACGGCCATGGCTGCAGGACCCCGCCCTGCGCGAGCAGTGCGACCGCCCCGCCGGCATCAACGCCTTCGTCCCCGGCCGCCCCGCCGGCAACAACCTGGCCTGGTTCAGTCCCCACAACCACCACACCGCCACCCCAGTGCCCACCGCCCAAGCACTGCAGCACCTGCTCATCCACCACTTCTACGGCCGCGCGGGCGCCGGCACCCCCCGCACCGTCGGCGCCACGACCAGCAAGTACCTCTCCAGCGGACCGCTACGGGCAACCGTCTCCTTCCACCCGCTCGGCCGCACCCTGCACGAAACACTCCTTGCCGGCCTGCCCAAGTACCTCGGCGACGAACAACTGCTGCCCGACGCGAGCCCGTGGGAGGACCTCGATCCGGTCGATCCGCTCGCCGCACCCCACCCGGTCACCTGGCCGGGGCGTCTGCTGACCGGCCGCTCCCGGCACGCGGTACTCCTGCTGCCCGGCCCTGACGGCACCACCGTCAGCGACGCCTATCTCACCTGGTCAACGCAGCACCCCAAACTCGAAGCCACCGACCCTTACCTCGCCTACCACATCGATGCCGACAAGCCCGTCGAGCGGCGCCGAACCGTCCGCCGAGCGGACGCCGACCGTGCCTGGTGGCGCGAACTGGACACCCTGCTGCTCGCCCCCGACGAACACAGCACCCAGCGCCGACCCGAGATCTTCGACACCCTCAACGACCTGCCCTCACCCCTGCGCAGCACCTTGCGCATCCGCGTCCATGGCTTCGATCAGGACCCCAAGACCATCGACCGGCAGTGGTACACCGCCCGCACCCCGCCCCTGCTGAACTGGACACAAGAACACGATCCTGCCCGCGCGCAGCGCATCGCCGACTGCTGTCAAGCCGCCGAACACATCGCCAAGCGGCTGACTACCGTCGCCAACAGGGCCTGGGCCGAGACGACCACACCCCGCCCCGGAGGCGAAACACCTCCCAAGGTGCGCAAAGGCAAGGACTGCGCGTGGACCCACAAGGCCCGCGCCAAGTACTGGCCACTGGCAGAAGCCGTCTTCTGGAGTCTGCTGGACGAACCCGACACC
The DNA here is from genome assembly GCF_018614005.1 of Streptomyces sp. ISL-99. NCBI lineage: Bacteria > Bacillati > Actinomycetota > Actinomycetes > Kitasatosporales > Streptomycetaceae > Streptomyces > Streptomyces sp. ISL-99. Next base: position 11,805 of record NZ_JAGGPC010000082.1, on the reverse strand, counting down.
CCCGCCTCCACGGCGTTCGCCAAAGCCGCCGCGACCGCGCTACGCGAGGCCACCGCAACCGCCCGGGCCCGCCACAAAGCAGCCGCCCGCGCGATCGCCACAGCGGTCAACGACCTTTTCGGCCACCTGAGCCCGTCCCGGAAGAGCACCTGATGCCCACCACGGCCGAACACCGCCTGGCGTACGACATGTACATCGCCTACGTACACGACCTGTGCACCAACCCCGGCATCCGCACCGCCCTGGGCAAAGGACGCGGACGCCCCGTCGAGGAATGCGCCCTCCTGGACCGGTTCCTGACACGGAGCACCGCCGGACGCCCTGCCCGGCGCGCCTACTACACCACCGCCAGCCTCATCGCTCTGGCCGGCCCTCAAGCCCACACCATCGGCGTGCGCCCCGCCACCGAAGACCCCACAAGCACCACCTCCGCCGGTCTTGTGCCCGACGACATCGCTCAGCCACGGACTTCCACCGCCACCGCCACCGCCGCCGGGCCGGCCACCGCCCAAGCAGGTGACGTCGCGGCCGCTTGGTACCGGCGTCCCAACCTCGGTGCCACCCTGGCCAGCGCCGTACGGCGCGCCGGATACAACGAAGAGCGAACCGACGACCACCTGCACGTGCTGACGCGTCTGGGTGACGACCAGCTGCACCGCCGCCTTCCCTCCCATGTCGCACGGATGCTGGGCGACGGCCTGACACCCGACTGGGCTGTCCTGCTCAGCGACCTCATCCAACGCACCTACGACCCCGCCCCGGTCGGCCTGCGCTGGCGTGACGCCTTCTACCTCACCCTCAAAAACCCCGACCACATGCGTGCCGTCAACAAAACCCTCCCGACCTGGGGGCCACCGCCCCCTGAAACGCGAGCCCGGTGACGCAAAGCGCCCGCCACCACCAGCGGACGTTCGCCCTGCCTCACAAAGCCGCCTTGGCCCGCCCACTGTCTCCCGCACATCAGACAAGGACTCTGCATGCCTGTGCCCGCCCGCTTTCTCGACCTGCACGTCCTTCAGCCGGTGACCGCCGCCAATGCGAACCGAGACGAGAACAACGAACCGAAGACCATCCAGTTCGGCAACGTGATGCGCGCCTTCATCTCCAGCCAGGCGTGGAAGCGGCCCCTGCGGCTCGACGTCGAACGGGAACTGGACGAACCCGCGGCCCGCACGCGCATGCTCCCTGTCGTCATCGCTGAACGCCTTCGTCGCCAGGGATGGTCCGACGAGCTCGCCGCGTTCACGGCAGCGCAGATCGTCCTGTCGGCCAAGAAGGACGGGCTGAAGCACAACGCAAACGAGAACCACCGCACCCAGGCCATGCTCTACATGCCCCAAGAGGTCACCGAGGACCTGATCACCCTGTGCGAGAAGCACCGGGGTGAACTAGAGGAGGCACTCGCCGAACACCGCACCTCGAAGAAGCAGACCCCGCCACCTGTCCTGCCGGCCAAGGACATCGCCGCCCAACTGACCCGCCGCACCGCGAGCATCAATCTCTTCGGCCGGATGCTCGCGGAACTGCCCACCGGTCATGTCGAAGCAGCCGTGCAAATGTCCCCAGCGTTCACCGTCCACCGAAGCGATCTGCAGCCAGACTTCTTCACGACCGTCGAGGACTGGCCCCAGCCCGGCGACAACGGCAGCGCCCACCTGCAGACCGCGTTCCTGACGGCAGGCGTTTTCTACCGCTTCGCCACGCTGAACATCACAGACCTGCAACGCAACCTCGGCGGGAATGCTCCCGCCCACACGATCAAGGATCTGATCGAACTCTTCACCTGGCACTTCATCATGAGCATGCCGCAAGGGAAGAAGACCGCCACCGCCCCGCACACCATCCCCGACCTCGTCCACTACGCCGTACGCGACAGCCGCCCCATCTCCTACGGCGCCGCCTTCGAACAACCGGTCAAAGCCGCACCCGGCGGTGGCCACATCGCCCCCGCCCGCCAGGCCCTCACCGACTACGCGACCGCCATCAACCGCCTGGTGGGAACCCGCCGCCGCATCGCCCACGGCCACGCCGGCGCCCACCACAAGCCCATCACCGAACTGGGCGCTCACCACCAGTCCTTCGACGACCTCGCCGCAGCCTGCGCCGCCGGGGCCCTCACCCCGCGGGACGACCAGTGACCGGGCTCGTCCTGCGCCTGGCCGGCCTACAGCAGTCCTGGGGGGAGCGCGGAGTCTTCCACCACCGCGACACCACCGCCTTCCCCACCCGCTCCGCCCTGATCGGCATGTTCGCCGCCGCCCAGGGCCGATCCCGCGAAGAAGCACTCACCCCCTACCAGCAGCTGCCCGGAACACCCAGCCACAAGGACCTGACCTTCACCATCCGCATCGACACCCCCGGCACTCTCCACCGCGACTTCCACACCGTCGGAGGAGGCCACCCTCCCGAACGGCGCCTTCGCACCGGTGACGGCGGGCAGCGGTCACCAGTGCGCTCCACTCTCGTATCCCACCGCGACTACCTCACCGGCGCCGTCTTCACTCTCGCCGTCGAAGGCCCTGACGCCCTCATCGACCACATCGCCAGCACACTGACCCGACCACGCTTCGCGCCCTACCTCGGCCGCCGCTCCTGCCTGCCCGACGAACCCCTCGTCGTCAGCGCCCACAGCACCGACCCCGTCACCGAACTACGCGAGCGCATTCCCCTGACGCTGGCCGCGCCCCCCCGCGACAGCAGCACGCACCTGCCCGTCAGATTCGTCTGGGAAAGGCCCCCTCCCACGGCCGCCAACGTCGACCCAGACCGGGAAAGCACCAGTGAACCGGTCGATCTCACCAGTGCGGCACGCCGCCACCTGCCCCGCCCGCTGTGGCTGACCACTGAACGACTGCGCACCTCCCTGTACGCGGGCGCCCGGCCCATCGACGCCCTCTCCGCCTACATGCTTCAAGGCTGCCCATGACCCACCCCACGCTGACCCGCATCGCGCTCAACCCGCACCACAAGGCCGTGCGCACCGATCTCGCCGACGCCGTCAGCCTCCACAAGACCCTGATGCGCCTGGTCCCCGACGGGCTCGGCCCCAGCCCCAGGGCCGCAGCAGGACTCCTGTTCCGCCTGGAGCAAGGATGCGACCCCGTCCTCCTCATCCAGACTTCCCACCGCCCCGTCCTCACGCGCCTCCCCACGCACTACGGCATCGCACAGTCCCGCGATCTCGCCCCCCTTCTCCAAGCCCTCACCACCGGCCTGGCCGTGCGCTACCGCATCACCGCGGCCCCCACCGCCGCACTGTCAGCCACCGCCGTACCCCACCCAGAAACCGGCCGACGGCGCGGCAAGATCACCGCCCTCACCGGCGACGACGCCATCGCATGGTGGCAGCGCCGCGCCGCCACCGCGGGCCTCGACATCCTCACCGTCGCGACGGCCGACCGCCCCTTCAACCGCAAAGACCGCAGCCGCCCCGGCCCCTACGACGCCCTCATGCAATTCGACGGCACCGCACGCGTCACCGACCCCCACCAACTCAGAACATCCCTGCACAGCGGCATCGGCCGAGCGAAACCCTACGGAGCCGGCCTCCTGTCGCTCGCACCCGCCTGACCCCAACCGAAAGACCGCACCATGCAACCAGGCACGGACCTGACCGCCCTGCGCGCCACCGCCGTCCGCCGACTTCTCAAGCTCGAACAGGACAAAGCACTCACCCGCACCCGGATCACCGGTGTCGCCGACGCCTTCGGCGTCGACCCCCGGACCGTCGACCGCTGGCTGAACAACGCCCGCGCCAACAACGGCACCTACATCCCCACAATTCGCCAACGTTTCGAACTCGCCCCCCACATGCTCGACGCGGTAGCGCGCTGGCGAGGCAACGCCACCGCCGCCTGGCGCGAACTTCAAGCCGACCACCAACCCGACCAACCCCCTATGCCGACCTTGGCAACCTTCCACCGCGCCGTAAACCGAGCCCTCACACCCGGTCTGCGCGCCGGCCTGCGCAAGGGCGAGAACGCCCGCCGCGCCTACGACGTCGCCGGAAAACGCAAACGGCATCACCGCAACTACGCCTGGGAGACCGACCACGTCGAAGCCAGCGTCAAGGTCAGGATCGACGGCCACATCCGCAAACCGTGGATCACCTTCTTCGTCGACTGCGCCACCAGCGCCATCTGCGGCCTGGCCATCACCCCGCAGCGCCCCAGCCGAGAAGCGGTCCTCGTCGCCATCCGCGACGCCGTCCTCATCGACGAACACCACGGCCCCTTCGGCGGCATCCCCGACCGCGTCCGCGTCGACGGGGGCAAGGAATTCCTGTGCGCCACGGTCGGCGAAGCACTCGGCACCCTAGGCACCGAACTCATCGTCCTGCCCCCGTTCACCCCTGAAGGAAAGCCCAACGTCGAAGCCGTCAACGGCGCCATCAAGAAGACTCTCTTCGCCGGCATGCCCGGTTACACCCACGCCCCCACCTTTCAAGGCGGTAAGCCCGTCGACCCCGGCCAGCCTCTGCTCCACTTCGAAGCTTTCGTCGCTCTCATCCGAGACTGGGTCCGCTGGTGGAACCACGAGAACACCATCAAAGCCCTCAACGGCCAGGCCCCCATCGAGGCATGGAACGCCGACCCAGCCCTCCTCGAAACCGTCAGCGCTGATGACCTGCACACCTACACCCTCGAACGGCACGGCAACCCGCTCACCATCAACAACACCGGGGTGCGCTGGCGAAAGGCCGACTACATCGCTGACTGGATGCACGGATTCGTCGGCGAAAAGGTCAACCTGCGCTACCTACCCCACCACGACCACCGCGTCGAGCTCTACGACCCGCAATCAGGCCACCACCTCGGCTCCGCCTTCATGGCCAACCAAGCAACCCCCCAGCAAATCCGTGACCTCAAACGCGCCCAGCGCCGCGAAGCCGACCGCCTGCGCACCCAACTCAAGAAGGCAGAGAAGAACCGCCGCATCCGCTACGCCGCCACAACCGAGCCCCAACCCCCCACCCCACTCGTGGCACTGCCCGAAGACCAAGCCCTGCAGCATCTGCGCGACCTCGACGCCTTCGATCTGCGCACCGAAGCCCTACCCGACTTCATCCCCCTGCCGCCCGCAGAGGACTTGACCTACCCCATCGGCACCACGCCCCACGACCCCGACAGGCGCACCGACTCCAACCAGGATCCGACATGACCAACCACACCCCGCCCCGCCGCCCCAGCCAACTGCCCCCGCCCAACAAGGATCACTTCCTCGGCCTCACCGGCGCCAACGCCGTGGGCACCAAAGCCGTCGCCGAGACCGAAGACCGCATCAGAAAGGTCATCAAGTACAACGCCATGGCTTGCATCCACGGCAACGTCGGCCTCGGGAAAACCTTCGCAGTCCACACCGTCCTACGTCGCTATGCCCCCAACGCAACGCTGCGCCTGCGATTTCGCCAGTCACCCAACATGAGCGAACTCCGAGGGGCTCTCTGGCGTGCTCTGGACCTATCCGGCGAACCGTCCCAGTCGGCAGATCTGTGCGGACTGCACATCAAGGAGGCGCTTGAGCAGCAGCCCGGACGTGTCCTGCTCTTTGACGAGGCCCAGTGGCTGGGCAAGACGGCCCTCGAATACATCCGCGACCTGTGGGGCGACGATGCGCAGCGAGCCACTGTCATCTTCGTCGGCACCGGCAACACCCGTCAGAAGATCTTCAGTTGCCCGGCCCTGCATTCCCGGATCTTTGAGTGGTACCAGTTTAAACCCCTGGCGCCTGGTGAGGTACTGGCCGCCATCCCTGCCTATCACCCCATCTGGGCTGACGCCGACCGCGAGCTGATCCTCTACACCGACGATTACGCCGGCCATGGCTCCTTCCGGAACTGGGCCAACCTCACCCTTCACCTCCACGACGCCCTCGAGGAAAACCCCCAGCTCACCCTGACCAAAGACCTCGTGCGCTGGGCATTCAGCCGCCTTGACCCGACCACCCGCCGCATCCCGACGCACAGCTGAACACACACCGGGCCTGCCCCCAAAGGGATGGCCACTGCGGAGTTGTCTCGAGCTGGCTCTGACGCAGCCCGCACCCAACCCCAAGCTGACTTCAGCGCGGGTTCGATGTCTGCGAGTACTGAATAACGACCACCGGTCACGCGTAACCATCGCGCTCTTATCGTCTCCTTCGTCAGTGCACGCGGGTATCCGTCAGGAGTTCGATTTCCACCTAAGGTGGCACTGCTTGTGGCTGAGAAGGGCACCTACCTTACTGGTTCGCTCGCACGCCGCATAAGTAACAGAAGAAGCGATGACCTCACCAATCACACTGGGAACATCAAGTCGTGGCGTAAAGAAGGCCCCAGCGAGGCTCGCGTCCTTCGTGTTCTCAGATTTCTCTCCCGGAACGCCAATGAAGCGTGACCCTGTTGCCCATGCGACTTCTTGCTATGCGGTGGCTCCTTGATCCCATCACCAGTTGGCGGGCTCTGCGGATGTCAGCAGCCGCCCGGGGCCAGGTCTCCTTCGACGTAGCCTGGCGCCAAGCCAGAGTGCAGCGCTTCCCGGACGAAACCCCGTATCAACAGAATGGTCATTCGTCTCCCACCGCACCAAAATACCGACAGAGCGACGTGCGCTGACCGGCCAGCACTAGGCCTAACTCCCGGCTAATTAAAGCCGAATGAACCGAGGCGGGTGAAAGGGGAGGCTTCCGGCCACCTTTCCAGAAGGCATCTTCTCTTGCCATCACGTCGGTGAGAATCTCGGATGTCGTTTGTCGTGCCAACGGGGAGCAAAACGTGCCGGACGCCACCGAGATTGCCGTGATCAGTTCTGTCCTGCCTGCCACGCTGACCTTCATCTACCAACGCGCGGAAAGGCTTCTGAGCCGTCGGGGGAGCGAACCGGAGACAGAGCTTTCCTTGCCGGACAGTCTGGTGGGAGACCTGCAGCTACCGCTGCAGCCCGACACGGATCAGTTACTGACACGTCGCGGGGAGCTCGAACAGTTGCGAGACGCTCTCGCCGTCTACGCCCAGGGCGACGCTCCAGTCCGACCCAGAGACCAGGCGCTCCTGCGCAACCTGAACCGGCTCCGCAGGGCTCTGGAAGAGATCTACTGCCAGCGTCTCACCTTCGAAGGTGAGGACCGGCCCGCCTCAGGGCCGTTCGTACAGCAGCGTCTCAAAGAGGTGTCCGGGGAAGTGACAGGCATGGATGCCGACGAGATCGACGGGACCGCCCGCCTGGTCCAGGACGTGGATCGTGTCGCCCACGGCGGAAAGGTAACCGGCATGAAAGCCCGCCGAATCGGACGCTGACAGACCCCTCCAGCCTGCGTACTTTCGACCGAAGGGCCGAGTGTTGACTCTGCGCGAAACAGCCGGTCCGCTTCCCACTGCCGTGCCCTCCGAACCGGTCGCCGACGCTGCGCCGGAGCAAGAACCCTCAGTGGAAGCCGCCGAGCGAATGCCGCACGAAGCAGTACAGCCGCCAGGCGGTGGAAACATCGCGGGACAGTACGAGGCGGAGGTTGCACCGGTGCCGGCAGAGACAGCAGACGAACTCAGCCGTGCGCCGGCCGCTTCTCTACAGCCACACGCCGACCCGCCACGAACCGATGAGGCGCCTAATCAAGAACAACTCTCGGCTGCGCCGTTCAACCATGCAGACGACGATGAAGACACATCCATCGTCCAGAAGGTCACTCACAACCACGGGACCGTCGTCGGAGTCCAGAACATCAGCGAGATCCAGCGCCTGCGCGGAACACCGCTGCCCAAGGACTGGATCGACGAGCGTCTGCGCACCTACGTATCTCGCGATGACACCACCTCGGCCCTCCGCGCCCTGCTCACCGAACACCGCATCGCCGTAGTACACGCCGCCCCCGGGACTGGCCGCTACACCACAGCCCTGTACGCGCTGACCCATCGCGGCGTGGCATCCATCCGCCAGGTCCGCCGAGAACCCAACGACCCGTTCGATGTCGAGGGCCTCAAGGACGAGGAGACCGGCTGGATCCTGGATCTGCGAGACGGGGAAGAGACGCTGCGCGCCGGGTTCGGTCTGGGGCTGCGAGATGGGGTCGCTCATCTGCGGGAGACCCGCTCGTTTCTCGTCGTCGTCACCCGCACCGACGCCTGGGCGAACGTCGCCGGCGAGGCCGCTCAGCTGGCCCACCGCCTCACACCTCCGGCAGCACCCGACGTGCTACGGGCCCACCTGACACACGGCCATCCACCCATCAGACCAGAACGATGGCTCAGTCGTGAAGAGATCACTGATCCCGTCAAGGCCGGCACACCGCGTGATGCCGCCGCATGGGCCAGGATCATTCGCTCCGCCGAGGAGCTGAGCACGGAGGCGGCCTTCGCCACCACGGCGGATGCGCACTTCGACGAACTGGTCAGCTCTGTCGTTCAGTCCGCGCAGGACTGGCGCATCCACCTGCGCACGTGGCACATCAACCACCCGGTCAGCGCCCATCGCAACTACCTGCTCGCCGCCGCCGCTCTCGATGGCGCACCCGCCGAAACCGTCTACGAAGCCGCGTCCACGCTCAGCAAAGCACTCAAGGATCAGGCGCGACCCAGCAAGGGCCAACAGGGCCCAGGGATTGTCGAGCTCACCCACGAGATCGGCGCCGAACTGGGCAGCGACGACCGAGTCCGCTTCCTCCGCCCCGGCTACGCGGAAGCTGTCGTCGACTACTTCTGGGTCGACCGCCCCCGCCACATCGCCGCCTTCACCCGATGGACCGCCGAGCAAGCCGCCACCCAGCCCCAGGACATCGGCCAGCCCCTGGCAGAGCGAGTCACCCAATGGGCCACGCGCTACACCACCACCAAGCAGAATGCGAAACTGCTGCGGACCATCGCCTCTCATTGGGCTCGCAAGCTGCCCCAACATGCCCGCGACCTACTCGTCGCAGCTGCAGTGGACCCCACCACCGGCAAGCTCGCACGCGCCCATTACCTCACCTGGGCCAAGGCCGCCGACACGGACGACCCCACCGACTCCACCAACACACCCACCCACCTCAAACAAGTACTGGCGGGTGCCCTGGCCGAACTCGGATCCGTATACCCGCGACTTGTACTCAAGCGTCTGTCCGAACTCGCCACCCACACCGACGACCGGGCAGTCGCCGACGCCGTGGGAGACGCTCTAACCAGCCTGTGGGATCAACCGCGCCTTGAAGAGGTCATCCGCACCACGTTGACCTCCTGGTTCGCCACCGCGCAGAGACACCACAACGACGCTGCGCGCCGTGCCTTCCTCCACCTCGCAGGCAGAACCACACCGCACGGCATTCCCCTCCTTCTGACAGCCGCAGGCGAAGAACCCGACCCCTTCACCCTGGCTGGGTGGCGCTGCGTCCTCGACGACACGACCAGCCACCCTCACCTGCAAGCTGCCTTCGACACCTGGATGGACAGCACGCTTGCCCACCCTGACATCGCGCCCGCCGTGATGCAGACGTTCACCGAGGCTGTCTTCCGCTCCGCGACCGACCGCACCTACCTCGCCCAACGCTTCCTCCTGCTCAGTCACGCCGCCAACGGCTGGGAGCCCGCCCAAGCAGGCCAGCCGCCCACCGAACGCACCCGCCTGCACGACCAACTATTGATTGCCCTACACGCAGCCGACCCCGCGGCCCCTGCCCGCCTGCGCCATGCCCCGCCTGCGCCGTAGGACAACCGGCCCATGGCCCACCCCCAGGGCCGGGACCCTCGACGTCACCTGCCCCGCACCCAGCATCACCCCCGGCTACCACTTCACACTCCACCTCACCGGCGCCTGGGAAGAACTCCCTGCCTCCAAACCGCACCACGCCCCCCGCGCCGCCGCCACCAACCACGCCCTCACCCTCGCCCGCAACATCACCGCCTCCCACCAACTCACCGACACAGTGCCTGCCGCCGCCCGAATCAACACCCTTCTCGGCCAGCCCACCGAGATCCCGCTCCTGCCGATCAGACTCACCTGGGCGCAAGTCCACCTCACAGCGGAACCCGAAGCCCTCTACGCCGTCACCAGCCAGCAACGCCGCCTCCACGACCAAGAACTCCAACGAACCCAACAACAGCGACGACTCGACGAGGCACACGCCCTGCGCGATACGCTCGTCGCAGACCCGTCCCTGGCCTTGGCCTACTGGTTCGCCACCTGCCCGGAGACCATCGACCAGGAAACCCTCTCCCGCGTCGAACGACTCATCACCACAGCCGCCACCTATGCCCCCCAGGGACATTGGGTACAACTGGCCCGCCTGCTCACAGACTTCACCGCACGCCTACCGGACAACGCTAAAACGCACCTCGTCGGCACGCTGGCTACCCTCGCCGACCGCTACGGCCACGCCGACATTGCGGCTGGCATGCGTTCACTGCGCGCAACGCAGCCGAGCAGAGAGTCCGACCCGCCCGATAAGCCAACTGCATGACCGTCCAGAAGGGCGACGTGCAGAGCAGCGACGCGGCACGGGAGGAACTGCGTCCTTCCCACCCTGGGCAGGACTGGGTTGCGAGAGCCGTTCATCGTCGGCTCGCTCTTCTACCTCTGCTGTGGCTGGGTCAGCGAGGTCAGGGGCGGCCGAGTGTGCGGATGGTCCAGTCGGCTTCGCGCCAGCGGTCGGCATCGAGGGTGCCGCGGCCGTCGATGACCTTCCGGCTGGTGACCCGGGTGGCGAGCTGGTGGGGGTCGGTGTGGCTGTACTGCGGCCATTCGGTCAGGTGCAGCAGCAGGTCGGCGTCCTGAAGGGCCGTGATCGGGTCGTCGATGTAACCCAGTTCGGGGTGCAGTTTGCGGGCGTTGTCGAGGGCTTTGGGGTCGGTGACGGTTACGGTGGCGCCGAGTTCGTGGAGTTTCTGGGCGACGGCGAGGGCGGGTGAGTCGCGGATGTCGTCGGTGTTCGGTTTGAAGGCGGCGCCCCAGATGGTGATGCGCTTGCCGGCGAGGTTGCCGTCGAGCTGTTGGCGGGCGAGATCGACCATGCGTTCGCGACGTCGGTTGTTGATTGCGTCGACCTCGCGGAGGATCGTCAAGGCTTGGTCGACGCCGAGTTCACCGGCGCGGGCCATGAAGCCGCGGATGTCCTTGGGCAGGCAGCCGCCGCCGAAGCCAAGGCCGGGCCGCATGCCCCGGCGGCCGATGCGGACGTCGTGGCCGAGGATGTCGGCGAGCTGGCCGACGTCTGCGCCGGAGGCTTCGCAGACCTCGGCGATGGCGTTGATGAAGGAGATCTTCGTGGCGAGGAAGGCGTTCGCGGACGCCTTGGCGAGCTCGGCGGTGGCCCAGTCGGTGGCGATCGTCGGCGTCCCGGACTCGATGATCTTCCCGTAGCACTGCCGCAGTACGGCTTCGGCCCAGGAGTGCTCGGTCTCGAAGCCGAGGACGAGCCGGTCGGGGCGGAGGGTGTCCTCGATGGCGAACGACTCGCGCAGGAATTCCGGGTTCCAGGCGACCTCGATGGCTTCGGCTGCGGGCGCGAATTCGTGCAGCAGGTCGCGGACGCGGGGTGCGGTGCCGACCGGGACAGTCGACTTCACCGCGACCACGGCCGGGCCCTTCAGGCGGGGTGCGAGCTGGCGGACGGCGGAGAAGAGGTGGCTGAGGTCGTAGGCGTGTTCGCCGGGCTGCTGCGGGGTGCCGACCCCGATGAAGTGCAGATCGGCGAAGGCGGCGGCCTCCGCGTAGGAGGCAGTGAACTTAAGGCGCCCCGAGGCGGTGTGGCGGGCGAGCATCTCGTCGAGGTCCCGCTCGTGGAAGGGGGCCTTGCCGGAGTTGAGGACGGCGACCTTGTCCATGTCGGTGTCCATGCCGAGAACGTCGTGGCCGAGTTCGGCCA
>NZ_JAGGPC010000081.1:0-21745 GCF_018614005.1 Streptomyces sp. ISL-99 | reverse complement strand
CCCAACCTCACGGGTCAGTACAGCTAGAGCGCCGCGGCTGCCTCTGCCGCCGCCGCAGCCGGTACCGGGCGGCGTACGAACAGGGCCGCCAGCGAGCCCGCCGCGAACAGCGCCAGCAGCGAGACCGCCGCGCCCAGCCACGTCGCGCCCAGCCACTGGCCGCCGAAGTAGCCGAGCCCCACGCTGTAGCCCGCCCACGCCATGCCCGCCAGGGCAGACCAGGGCAGGAACTCCTTCACCTTGCGGTGCGCGGCTCCTGCGCCCAGGGAGACGACGGAGCGGCCGGCGGGGGCGAAGCGGGCGATGACGACGAGGATGCCGCCGCCTCGGCTGAGCGCCGCGCCGAGACGTTCCTGCGCGGTGGTCAGGCGGCGGGAGCGGGCGATGGCCCGGTCGAGGCGGTCACCGCCGCGCCAGGCCAGCCGGTACGCCACGAAGTCGCCCAGTACGGACGCGGTCGTCGCGCACGCCATCAGCAGGAGGAGGTCGGGCACCTGGTGTGCCACCTGGCCGGCGGCTCCGGCGGCGGTGGTGGTGCCCGCCGCGGCGGCGGTGGCCGCCGTGATCACCAGGACTCCGCTGGGAAGGACCGGCAGGAAAACGTCCATGACCACGAAGACCGCGACCACCGCGTAGATCCATGGGCTGCCGGTCAGCGCCCCCACACTTTCGAACAACGTGACTCCCCGGTTCGTAACAACGCCGCGACGTCGCAGGGGAGCGGCAGGGGCGGCAGTACAGCCATACAGCGTACGCCTGCGATATCGGCGGAGATCGTCAGGGGTGGGGCGATGTTGGACATGTCACGTTCCACCGGTTGCCGGGAACAGGCCCGGGAATACGACGGGCGATACGGCCGCGGAAAGGGGCGATGCGGCGGGCGCCGCCGGCTCAGGTCGTTGTCGTCCGGTTCGCCGGCGGGGAGCTGAGGACCACGGTCGTACGTACCGTCACCGCCGCCCGCAGCGCCGCGCGCGCCACCGCGTCCGCGTCCGTCAGCGTCACCGAGTCGACGCCCGGCCTGGCGCCCGCCGCTGTCACCCAGTGCACACCTTCCGTGGGCACTCCGAACGCGAACCGGCGTGGGTGCGCCCGCCCCTGACTGTCTATCAGGCGGTACGGGCGGGGGGTGACGTCGAGGCCGCCCGTTTCGTACCCGTCGACCGTGTGCGGACGGCACTGGCCGGTCTTCAGGAGCCGTGCGAGGAGTTCGTCCGACGTACGCCGCAGATCGGGCTCCGGCAGCCGGGCCTCGATGAGGGTCGTGGCCGTGACCTCGGACCCCGCTATGTCGGGGGACGAGGCGACGAAGGCGCCGTCCGCCGTTCCCACCGTCATGCGCGGGCCGATCACATCCAGTACGCCCGCCTCGATCAGCGCCGTCATCTCCTCGATCCTCCTGCGTGGCGGGCCGATCGAGAGAAAGGCGTTCAGCGGCGTGTACCAGCGGTCGAGGTGGTCGCGGCGGGACGCGCCCGGCAGGCCGCCGTGGTCCACGATCTGCCGCAGTTCGTTGCGCAGGTCGCGCAGTACGTCGAGGGCGGCCTTGCGCGGGCCCGCCACATTGCCCAGCGCCGCGTGCGCCGCGTCCCGCCGCAGGTGGCGCAGGAGCCAGGCGCGGTGGTCCGCGGGGTCGCGGAAGGTGTGTCCGGTGTACGGGCGGGCGGTCAGCTCCCAGCACCAGCGTTCCTCGTGCGGTACGCCGAACTCGCCCAGCACGTCCGCCTCCTGGGCACTGCGGTGCGCGGCGGCGAGGAAACACCCCCGAAAGCCGGTGCCTTGGGCGGCGGCGCCCAGCAACGTCTCGTAATAGACCGTCTCCACCTCCTTCGCGACCAGCGGCCATATCTCGGCCAGGAAGTCGGGCGGATTCCCCGCGTCCGCGCGGGCGCGGAAGGCCGCGATCACGCGCGGGGTGAGGAGCAGCGGCTCGTGCCTGCCGTACGGGCCCTTCGCGTTGTCGCCGCGCGCCTGGTGCGGTACGCCGCGCCGCGACCCCGCGTACAGGCGCGGCTCGCGGCCCGACGGGTGGTAGACGAGGCCGCCGCCGGGGGCGCGGGTGAACGTTCCGCCGCGCCCGGCGGTCAGCAGCGCCATGTGGTCGAAGAAGTTGAGGCCGAGGCCGCGCAGCAGGACCGGTTCGCCGGGTGCGAGGGCGGACAGGTCGAGGTCGGCGGGGTTCGCCGGGGGAAGGTGGCGCAGGCCGTGGTGGGCGGCGTACGCGGCGAGGTGCGACTGGGACCGGTCCGGATGCGCCGGCAGGTGGCCCTGGGCGAGGACGACCGCGCTGAGGCCGGTGAGCGTCTCGCCGTTGTCGAGGGTGAGCGTCTGGGGGGAGCCGGGGCCGCCGGGGGCGTCCTGGAGGCTTACGGCCCGCGCCGCGTGCACGCGTACGGTGACCGAATCCGGCGCGCCGTGCACCACCTGGCGGAACACCCACTCCAGGTAGCGGCCGTAGCAGGCGCGGGTCGGGTAGTCGTCGGGGCCGAGCGCGGGCCTGCCGCCGAGGGAGTCGCCGCCGAGCGACTCGGCGCCCTGGGAGGCCGCCCACTCGTACAGGCTCGGCCCCGGGCGTATCGGGCCCTCGCAGCCGACGCTCGCGTCGGTGAAGAGCGTGACCTGCGAGGCGACCGTGTTCATCAGCAGCTCGGCGGGCTGTCCGGTACGCCAGACCTGGCCCGCCCCCGGCGGCGCGGGGTCGACGACATGCACCGTCAGCCTGACGTCCGGGGCCAGCGCGGGCACGGAGGCACAGAGCCGTTCGAGCACACTGGTGCCACGGGGGCCGGCGCCCACGACAGCGAGGGCTTGGTGCACTGCGGACAAAGCGGTGACTCCCGGGGCGAGCGTGGTGCGGGGGCGCTGGAGGCGGAGGGTCCGCATCATCATGCCGGTGGAGTGCGGGAAGTCGTAGCCCTGTCGCGCAGGATCTCCCCTGCTGTGGGAAGGATCACGGGGCGGCCGCCGGAGTGGCTCAAGGAGCGGCCCGAGACGCGGCTCAATGGGGGCCGCCGACGTGGCCGCGGATGCGGCCGTGGACGAGGTCGTACGGCTCGGTCATGGCCGCGCCGCGTGGTCCGGATCCAGGTCCGTCAGTTCCCTCTCCAGTACGGTCACCAGCCCCGCGCCCCCACCCCTCCTCGCCCGCGCCTGGTCCAGTCGCAGTACCGCCGACCGGCCCCGCAGTGTCAGTGTCATCAGCTGGTTGCCGAACCACGGGCCCGAGGTCTGCCGCCAGCCGATGCGCGGCTCCGCCACCCGCCCGTGCCGCGCCAGGAAGCGGCCGAGGCGCCGTCCCGTCCTGCTCCAGCCGAAGCGGAAGCCGAGCCGGATCGAGGCGGGAATGCTGTTGTGCACGGGGGAGCAGGTGAGCTGGAGCACCCGCGCCGCCGGGCCGGCCGCGCCGCGCCAGTGCGGTTCGGCGACGTACGCGTGGTGCACATCGCCGGACAGTACGCACACCGTCGCCGGCGCCGCGGGGCCCGAACCCGCCTCCGCGATCAGATCCGTCAGCTGCTCGAAGGACGCCGGGAACGCCGCCCAGTGCTCCAGGTCCGATCTCCGGCGCAGATCCTCGCCGAAGCGCGCCCAGCGCCCGCCGCGCCCGCCCCGCTCGCCCCGGCACAGCGCCGCGTTCCAGCCCTCCGCGTCGTGGATGAGCGGCGGCAGCAGCCAGGGCAGCGAGGTCCCGATCAGCAGGTGGTCGTACGAGCCGGGGCCCTCCAGCGCCTGGTCGCGCAGCCACCATGCCTCGGCGTCGTCGAGCATCGCGCGCCGGTCCTCGTCCAGGACGCGGGCCGCCCGCGTGTCGACCATCAGCAGCCGCACCCGGCCGAAGTCGCGCCGGTAGCTCCAGCGCACGCGGGCCGGGTCGGCGTCGGCCCACGCCGCGAACTCGCGCAGGCTGTCCGTGCCGTCCGGGACCGCCCGTACGGCCGCGTAGAGCTTGTCGTCCGCGAGCTCGGCCGGCGAGAGATTGCCCAGGTGCTGGTAGACCCAGTACGACATCAAGCCGCTGAGGACCCGCTCCCGCCACCACGGTGTGGCGCGCATCTCCGCGAGCCACGACGCGCTGGTGTTCCAGTCGTCTATCACGTCGTGGTCGTCGAAGATCATGCAGCTGGGGACGGTGGACAGGAGCCAGCGCACGTCCGGGTCGAGCCAGGACTCGTAGTACAGGCGGGTGTACTCCTCGTAGTCCGCGACCTCCGCGCCAATGGGGCGTCCCCTGCTCGAGCGAAGCCGAGAGCTTGGGGAAGGCTCGCGCAGGTCGCGCCGCGCGGCCAGCCAGCTCCGCGTGGCCTGTGAGATCTCGTCGGCGTACACCTGGTCGCCGAGCAGGAGCAGTACGTCGGGGCGTATCGCCGCCGGGTCCGCCGCGAGGCTCGCGGCGAGCGTGTCCAGGGCGTCCGGGCCCACGGGGTCCTTCTCGCCCTCGGCGGGCGCCGCCCACCGGCAGGAACCGAAGGAGACGCGCACCTCGTCGGTGGCCGTGGCGGGTGTACGGATCGTGCTCGGCGGGAAGCGGGAGTCTTCCAGGGGCCACACCCGCCGCCCGTCGAGCAGCACCTCGTACGCCGTCTCCGAGCCGGGGCGCAGGCCGGTCACCGTGACCAGCGCGTAGTGGTGCCCGGCGATCTGGAACGTACGGGACGAACCGCCCGCGCCACCCGTCCCGCCCGCGCCGTCGTCGCACCGCACCTCCGCCGTGCACGGCCGGTCCGTCTCGACCCACACGGTCGCGGCGTCACCGGTCTCGCGGTCGACGTGCCGCAGCAGTGGTCCCAGCCGAAGCCCGGCCATAAGTCGTCCTCCTCAGTCGCCCCGTACGGTACGGAACGACGGAGGGGGGCGGGGAGGTTCCTGGCCGTCTCAGTTGTTCAGCAGTTGTTGAGCACGCCCTGGAGCGCGCTCTTCTCGGCGGAGTCCACGGTCAGGTTCCAGTCGTGCTTCACGTGCACCCACATCCGGGCGTACACGCAGCGGTAGGCGGTGCGCGGCGGGAGCCATTCCGCCGGGTCCAGGTCGCTCTTGGCCTGGTTGACGTTGTCGGTGACGGCGATGAGCTGCGGGCGCGACAGGTCGTTGGCGAAGGACTGCCGCTGGGCGGTCGTCCAGCCGCTCGCGCCGGAGCGCCAGGCCTCGGCGAGCGCCACGACGTGGTCGATGTCGAGATCGGAGGCGGCCGTCCAGGTGGCGCCGTCGTACTCGGAGTACCAACTGCCGCTGACCGCCGCGCAGCTGGAGTCCTGCTGGACGTTCGTACCGTCGCGCTTGAGGACGACCTCGCGGGTGTTGCAGGCGCCCGACTGGGTGATCCAGTGCGGGAACTTGTCGCGGCTGTAGCCGGTGGACGAGCCCTCGGCCCGTTCGGTCAGCTGGCCGAGGTACGTGCGGGCGGTGGCGGCGCTCACGGGGGTGGGCGGGGACGCCTGGGCGGTGGGGGCGGTGAGCAGGATGCTCGTGCCGGTGAGGGCGGCGGACGCGGTGAGGACGGCTATGCGGCGGACTGCTCGACGCGATGCTCGACGCGCGTAGACACCTGACATGCGAACTCCCTTGATGTGGGGGGCTGGCCGGGACCGGGTCCGGACGGAGGACGGATGTGAGCTGGGACTGCCCGTCGCCGGGCCCGGCCATCGTGGCGGCGCCAGATTGCCGGGGGATGGGCGCCAGGTAACAGCGTGACGACATGAGCACGTCACATCAAGGGGTTTGACGTACCGACACGGCCCCTCCACCGCCCTAGAGTTGAGCGGTGCCCGCCCCGCCAGCGACACCTCTCGCCGCCGACGCCCAGGTCCTGCTGCCCGTCAACCTCACTCTCGGAGCGGTACTCGCCGTGCTGCTCGTGGTCGCGGTGACCGTCGTCGCCTGCGCCCGCCTCTCCGACGACGGATCCCGCCGCCGGGCCCGCTCCGTCGCCACCGCCGGCCTGCGGGCGGCCGTCCAGCTCGCCGCCGTGTCGCTCCTGATCGGCTGGGTCGTACGCTCCGGATGGCTGCTGCTCGCCTTCCTCGCCCTGATGTACGCCGTCGCTGTACGCACCGCCGGACGCCGCGTCACCCCCAACGCCACCTGGTGGTGGGCCGCCCTGCCGATCGCCGCCGGTGTCTTCCCCGTCGTCGCCGCGCTGCTGCTCACCGGGCTCGTACCGGCCGACGGCATCGCGCTCGTCCCCGTCACCGGCATCCTCATCGGCGGCGCGCTCACCGCGACCGTGCTGGGCGGGCGCCGCGCGCTCGACGAGCTCGCGGTGCGGCGCGGCGAGGTGGAGGCGGGCATGGCGCTCGGCCTCATGGACCGCGACGCCAGGCTGGAGATCGCCCGCCCTGCCGCCTCCGACGCGCTGCTGCCCGGCCTCGACCAGACCAGGACCGTGGGCCTGGTCACGCTGCCGGGCGCCTTCGTCGGCATGCTGCTGGGCGGCGCGTCGCCGCTGCTCGCCGGGGTGGTGCAGCTGTTCGTCCTGGTCGCGCTGCTGGCGGTGCAGGCGGTCGCGGTCGCGGCGGTGCTGGAACTGGTGGCGCGGGGGCGGCTGCACCGGGAGGACGCGGAAGCGGCGGAGGAGCCGGGGGACCAAGGGCCCTGACCGGGGCCGGGGCCGGTCGCGTACCCTGTTCGGAGCAGAAGGGGAGTAGCTCTTCGCCGGACCGTCGACATACTGCTGAGCACGCCTCAGCCGGCGCCCGGAGGCGGACAGGAATCCAGCAGGATGCCGGCCCGCCAGCGAGACCTTCGGCCGCAGTGTTGTTGTCTTTTACGACGCTGCCGTGCCGAAGCGACCCCTGATTCACGCAGGTTTCTCTCGGTGCGGGCAGCCCGACCGATTGAGGAACCCAGCCCCCATGATCAGTTTCACCGTCATGGCGATCACCTTCGGCACCGTCTTTCTCGCCGAACTCCCCGACAAGACCGCCCTGGCCGGCCTCGTGCTCGGCACCCGCTACCGCGCGTCGTACGTCTTCGCGGGCGTTGCGGCCGCCTTCGCCGTGCACGTGGCCCTCGCCATCGCGGCGGGCAGCGTACTGACCCTGCTGCCGCACCGGCTGGTGCAGGCGGTCGTGGGCGTTCTCTTCCTCGCGGGCGCGCTCGTGCTGCTCTTCAAGAAGGACGACCACGAGGAAGAGGTCAAGACCCCCGCCGACCAGTCCTTCTGGAAGGTCTCGGGCGCGGGCTTCATGCTCATCCTGGTCGCGGAGTTCGGCGACCTCACGCAGATCATGACGGCCACCCTGGCGGCCCGCTACGACAACCCGGTGTCCGTGGGCATCGGCGCGGTGCTGGCGCTGTGGGCGGTCGCGGCCATCGGCATCGCGGGCGGCCGCACGCTGATGAAGTACGTACCCCTGAGCCTGATCACGAAGGTGGCGGCGGCGCTGATGCTGTCGCTGGCGGCGTTCAGCCTGTACGAGGCCGTCGCCGGCTGACGGCCGGCCCCTGAGGCCCCGTGCGGGCGGGGCCTCAGGCGGTGATGTGCAGCCGGATCGTGCCGTCGGGCAGGGCCTCGATCCGTACCTGCGTGAGGTCGTTCACGTGCACCGTCGGGCTGTGGACGGCCGCGCGCGGTCCCACGCCCACCACGCGCATGCCCGCCGCCCTGCCCGCTGTGATGCCGGCTTCCGAGTCCTCGAACACGATGCAGTCGGCCGGGGCGTGGCCGAGTTCCGCCGCGCCCTTCAGAAAGCCCTCGGGGTCCGGCTTGCTCGCGCCCACCAGCTCGGCGGTGACGCGCGTGACGGGCATCGGGAGCCCGGCCGCCGTCATACGGGCCTGGGCCAGTGCCTCGTCGGCCGAGGTGACCAGGGCGTGCGGGAGACCGGCCAGCGCGGCCATGAAGGCGGGGGCGCCGGGGACCGGTACGACGCCGTCGACGTCGGCGGTCTCCTGGGCGAGGAGTTCGCGGTTGTCGGCGTGGTTCTGCTCGACGGGACGGTCCGGGAGGAGTACGGCCATGGTGGCGTACCCCTGGCGGCCGTGCACGACCTTGAGGGCCTCCTCCGGGTCCAGGCCGTGGGCCTCGGCCCAGCGGCGCCAGACGCGCTCCACTATCGCGTCGGAATTGACCAGCGTGCCGTCCATGTCCAGGAGAAGCGCGTTGGCGTTCAGAACGGTGGTGGTGGTGGCTGGCATCGACGTACTCCAGAGCGCGGAGGAAAAAGACAAGCGGCCCCGCCCGCCGGTCAGGGAAAACGAGCGGAGGCCACTTTGTTCCATCACGATACAAAACAAAGAGACGTAGCGCCACCCCGCCGCCTCGCCGTGCCTCTCGCGCCTCGGCCCGCGTCCGCCTCGGTCCGGGCCCGTCTCAGGGCTCCCGCGTCTCCGCCTCCAGCGCGCGACGCGTGTGGGGGCCGTACGTGCCCTCGGGGTCGCCCTGGATGCCGTGGGACGCCTGGTAATCGCGCACGGCCTGCTCGACCCGGTCGTTGAACTGACCGTGACCGGGGCCGTTGTAGAACTGGGCCTGCGCCAGCCTGTCCTGCAGTTCCGCCACCTCGGGCCCCCGGTCGCCCTTGCTCAGCACGGCGCCGGCGGGCTCCGGCGACTGCTGCACCGCGTCGGCCGACGGCGCTGTGGACGGCGCCGTCGAGGAAGCCGCCGTAATCGGCTCCGAGCCGGGAAGCGCGCCCGCGGACGCGTCTGCGGACCGCGCGGCCGAGTCGGCCTCGGCGACGGGTCCCGACGCGGAGGCCGACGCCGCGGAGACCGACGCCGAGGGGCCAGGAGAACGGGAAGCGGCGCCGGACGCCGAAGCTTTCGTCGCGGACGCCTCCGCTGCGGACGCCTCGGGGGCGTCGCTCGGTGCCGGTGCGCTGGTCGGCATGTCCGGCAGCGCGAACTCCCGCTCCTCGCTTCCGGAGAACAGCCCGCCGGTGAACGCCGCGACGCCCACCACCGCGACGACGGCCGCACCCACCGCGAGCCACAGCGCCGGCCCCGTGCGCTGCTCCCGGCGACGCGGGGAACGCCCCGGCCGGGAGCCGAATTCGTACAGGTCGTCGGCGGCTCCCGCGTCGGCCGCCCCATCCGTGCCTGTGCCGTCGAGGTACGCGGACTGCGCCGTGGAGGTGGTCGCGTCGTCCTCCGGCCCGCTCAGCACCCCGAGTGGCATTGTCATCGCCGCGGAAGCGTCATGGGCCGGGTAGGGAGGGACGGCGCGCTCGTGCGCTTGCGGCCCGTGAAGCGTCACGTACGGGCGTATCCGCAGCGGGTGGAAATCCTCCGCCGCCCGCTCCGCGCACCCGCAGCCGGGTCTGCCGTCCTCGGACGCGGCACCCCGGTCCGTACCGCACTCGGGACATATGTGTCCGCTCATCGTGGTCCCCTCCCTCGAACTGCCAGCGATTATGCAGACCGGTCGATGGGATGCCCAGCGGGGTCCCCGGGCTCGGCAGGCCATATCGGCCCACAACGATCAGGATGGAAGGGTGCACGACTCCCAGGGGACCCGAGGAGTAGTCCATGGCCCAGCAACCGAGCGGCGCCCCCGCCGCGGCCCCGGTAGCCGGCCCCGGCACAGGCCCGGGCGACAGCCGACGGACCATTCTTGTAGCCATCGGAGCGCTGCTGCTCGGCATGCTGCTCGCCGCGCTCGACCAGACCATCGTCTCGACCGCCCTGCCGACGATCGTCAGCGAACTCGGCGGCATGGAACACCTGTCGTGGGTCGTGACGGCGTACATGCTCGCCGCCACCGCGGCCACCCCCCTTTGGGGCAAACTCGGTGACCAGTACGGCCGCAAAAAGCTCTTCCAGGCCGCGATCGTCATCTTCCTGATCGGCTCCGCGCTGTGCGGCGTCGCGCAGGACATGTCGCAGCTCATCGGCTTCCGCGCGGTCCAGGGGCTGGGCGGAGGCGGCCTGATGGTGCTGTCCATGGCGATCGTCGGCGACCTCGTGCCGCCGCGCGAACGGGGCAGGTACCAGGGCCTGTTCGGCGCGGTCTTCGGCGCCACGAGCGTCCTCGGACCGCTCCTCGGCGGCCTGTTCACCGAGCACCTGAGCTGGCGCTGGGTCTTCTACATCAACCTTCCCGTCGGCGTCGTCGCCCTCCTCGTGATCGCCGCCGTACTGCACATCCCGGTCCGCCCCTCCCGCCACACCATCGACTACCTAGGCACCGCCCTCATCGCGTCGGTCGCCGTCTGCCTCGTCCTCGTCGCGTCCCTCGGCGGCACCACCTGGGCCTGGGGCTCGGCGCAGATCATCGGGCTCGCTGTCCTCGGCGCCGTACTGCTCGTGTGGTTCGTCCGCGTGGAGCGCAAAGCCGCCGAGCCGGTCCTGCCGCTGAAGCTCTTCAAGCTCAGGACGTTCACGCTCGTCGCCGTCATCAGCTTCGTCGTCGGCTTCGCGATGTTCGGCGCGATGACCTATCTGCCGACGTTCATCCAGGTCGTCCAGGACGTCAGCCCCACCATGTCCGGCGTGCACATGCTGCCCATGGTGCTCGGCATGCTGCTCACCTCGACCGCGTCCGGCCAGATCGTCAGCCGTACGGGCCGCTGGAAGGTCTTCCCGATCGCCGGTACGGGCATCACCGCCCTGGGTCTGCTTCTCCTGCACCAGCTCACCGAGACCACCGGCGCCTGGGAGATGAGCGCGTTCTTCTTCGTCTTCGGCGCCGGACTCGGCCTGGTCATGCAGGTCCTGGTGCTCGTCGCGCAGAACGCCGTCCGGTACGAGGACCTCGGCGTCGCCACCTCCGGCGCGACCTTCTTCCGCTCCATCGGCGCGTCCTTCGGCGTCGCGGTCTTCGGCACCATCTTCGCCAACCGGCTGATCGACAAACTCGACAACGCCCTCGCCGGGCAGCGGCTGCCGCCCGGCATCGGCCCCGAGCAGGTCGCCGCCGACCCGCGGGACATCGCCCTGCTGCCGCCCGGACTGCGCCCCTCCGTCCTGCACGCGTACTCCACGTCCATCACCGACGTCTTCCTCTACGCCTCGCCCGTCGTGCTCATCGCCTTCGTGATCGCCTGGTTCCTCAGGGAGGACAAGCTGCGCAGGTCGGTGACGGCGCCCGACGCGGGCCAGACGCTGGCGTCCAACCCGGTCGAGCGTTCCTCGTACGACGAATGCGTCCGGGCCCTGTCGGTGCTCGCCACGCGGGAGGGGCGGCGCAGGGTCTACGAACAGATCACCGCGAAGGCGGGCTACGACCTGCTGCCCGCGGCCAGTTGGCTGCTGCTGCGCATCAAGCGCGCGGGCTTTGTCGAACCCGCCTTCCTCGCCGACGTGACGCCCGTACCGCTGCGGGTCATCACCGAGGCGTCCCGGCAGGTGGAGGAGCGCGGGCTCGCCCGGCGCGAGGGCCTGCGACTCGTGCTGACGGAGAAGGGAACGGCGGTCGCGGCGAAGCTCGCCAAGGCCCGCGAGGAGTCCCTGGCCGAGCTGCTCGGCGACTGGTGGGGGCCGGACCGGCCGACCGATCTGATCAAGCTGGTCGAGGAGTTGAGCGCCGAGCTGAGCGGCTCCGACGAGGACCGCCCGGACACCCGGCGGCCCATACCCGACCACCACCTGTGAGGCTCTGTGAAGCTCGGTCACCTCAGAGCGACTTGGCGAACCAGTGCTCGGCGTACGGGCCCCGATTGAACGCCGGGACCTCGACGTACCCGTGCCTCGCGTACAGCGCGCGGGCCTCCACCAGGTCGCTGCGGGTGTCCAGCCGGACGCGCTTGACGCCGAGTTGGCGGGCCGCCGTCTCCGTCGCGGCCAGCAGCAGCGCGCCGCCTCCGGTGCCGCGGAAGGCCGGGCGTACGTACACGCGCGTCAGCTCGGCGGTGTCCGGGGCCATCACGCGCAGGCCCGCGCAGGCGGCGGCCGTGCCGTCGTACCGGCCGACGAGGAACTCGCCCGTGGGCGGCACGAGGCGTTCGGCGCCGTCGTCGGTGAGCCCCTCGTCGATCTCCCGCGCCGTCGCGGGGCGCCCCCAGTAACGGCCGGCCACCTCGTCGTAGTAGTCGCGGCGCAGGGCCGTCGACTCGGGGGTGTCGTAGCGCTCGGGGGTCACGTTCCAGGTCATGGTCACGTCTGTACCGGAACGCCCGGCCGTTTGGCCAACGGATTACTGGCAACCCGCAGCGTGACAAGCCGTTGACAGACCGAGAACCGGGAAGGCAGCCATGTCCACAGTCTGGATCATCGCCCTGATAGCGGTGGTCGTCATTCTTCTCGTCGCCGTGTTCCTCGTCGCCGGACCGGGCCGGCGCGGTGGCGGGCGCGGGCTGAAGAGGCGGTTCGGTCCCGAGTACGACAGGGTCGTCGCCCGCCACGACGGCGACACCAAAGCGGCTGAGCGCGAGCTCGACGAGCGCGTCAAGCGTCACGGGTCGCTCCAACTGCGTCCGCTGACCCCCGAGACGCGTGAGCAGTACGTCGCCCGCTGGGCGGCCATCCAGGAGCAGTTCGTCGACTCCCCACAGCACGCCGTCGCCGAGGCGGACCGGCTGGTGGCGCGGATCGCGGCCGACCGCGGTTTCCCGGCCGACGGGCAGTACGACGAGCAGGTCTCCGCGCTTTCGGTGCACCACCCGCAGCAGGTGGAGGGTTATCGCAGGGTCCACCGCGCGGCGCACACCGAAAGCAGTACGGAGCAGATGCGCGAGGCCATGCTCGACGCGCGTGAGCTGTTCGAGACGCTGGTCACCGCCAAGCCGGCGGACAGCGGCAGGCACCGCCCGCAGCACACCGACGACCGCCACGGCCGTTCGCACGCCCCGTGGTCGCTGGGCAAGGGGCACCACCCGAAGGGGAGTGGCGCGTAATGACGTACGACGCCGATCCGGAAACCAGGACCCAGCAGCAGCAACCGCCGCCGCTCGCGGTCCCCGAACGAGGCACCCCGCAGACGGCGGCCGGCCCCGGCCCGCTACCGAACCCGGAGGCCACCCCCGCGAGCACCTCCGCCGAGGCCCGGCTCATCCCGCAGGGCGAACGCGACAAGCTGGCCATGCGCCTCCAACAGGCCGTCAACACCTTCGTGGACGGCCCCCGGCGCGCGGTCGAAGAGGCCGACAGCGTCTTCGAGGAGGCGGCCCGCTGCCTGACCGATGCCATGGCCGAACGGCGCGGCACTCTCCGCTCGGCCTGGTCGGGCAAGAACCGCGAGGCCGAGACGGAGGAACTGCGGGTCGCCCTGCGCACGTACCGCGAGGCGACGGAGCGCCTGCTGCGGATGTGAGGAGGCCCGGCTGTCAGGCGTTCTTCGGACCGGCCTGCTGGACCACCTCGAACGACCACAGCGTGGAGCCGGAGGCGGCGGGCTTGGGACGCTCGCCGCCTTCACCCGCGCCAGGACCCTGGTGCGCGGCCTTCATCGGCCCCTCCATCCAGGCCTGGAACGACGCCTCGTCGGCCCACCGGGTGTAGACGAGGTACTGGTCGGTCCCCTCGACGGGCCGCAGCAGCTCGAACCACTCGAACCCGTCGGAGTTCTCCACGGACCCGGCCCGCGCCGAGAACCGCTTCTCCAGGACCTCACGCTGCTCGGCCGGCACAGTCAGCACATTGATCTTTACAACACTGGGCACATGACACCTCTCACGAAACGGGGCCCGTTGTGGACCCCTAACCTGCACCACGTGCGAGCAGTCTCTTACATCAGGCAGCCGAAGCAGCGCGAGGACGACTCTCAGTCATCCCCGCAGGACCAACGAACCGAGTGAGAGGCGCTCGCCACGGCGAGAGGCTGGCACTTTTGTGGTCGTGCGGTGGCCTCCCGTCGTACCGTCGGGTGGGTGAGCGAGCATCTGGGCGACAAGCTGGGACGTCTCCGGCGTATGGCCGACCTGACGCAAGAGGAGCTGTCCGAGCGAGCCGGCGTGTCCGTCGACGTGATCCGCAAGCTGGAGCAGCATAGGAAGTCATCGGCTCGCCTGCCCACGTTGCACGGCTTGGCGCAGGGGCTGGGCATTGAGCTGACGACGCTGTTGGGCGATCCTCCCGGCGTACCGTCGACGGGGGAAGCGGAGCCGCCGCAGCTCGTTGCGGTGCGCCGTGCCATCATGCCGCCGCTCTTCGCACCTCCGCCGGAACCGACGGGCGTTGAACGGCTCTCCCTTCCGCTGCTTCGTGCGGAGATCTCGGCTGCGTGGACGCTGTACCACGGCGCTGAGTTCGGGCGCCTGATGGAGCTGTTGCCGGGGATTATCGCGGATGCGCGCCTGACTGCCTCTGTCGGGGCTGACGACGAGCGAGCCGCTGGGCAAGCCGCTTTGGGTAAGTCGCTTCAGCTTGGTGGGCATCTAGCCATCCGAATGGGCAAAACTGACTTGGCGCTCTCCAGCCTGGAGCGCGCCATAGCGGCTGCCGATGCCTCGTCCGACCCCTTGCTGGCGCCGATGATCTCCAACTCCGTCGCGTGGGCTTATCAGCGTCAGAACCGGCTGGATGACGCGACGAATCTCGCTGTGTACGCCGCTGACGGAGTTGAGCGTGAGCAGCACACGAAGACCGCGGAGGGCGTCCGGGTATGGGGCGGCTTGCTCATGTCAGCCGCCACTAGTTACGCCAGGCGTGACGACTACGACCGTGCGGACGAGATGATGCGAACCGCTGAGAAAGCGGCTGTTCGCCTTAGCAAGCGCCAGGGGGATGCGCCTGGCGAAGGACACGCCCCCGTCGTGGCGAACGTGGCTGCTGTTGGACGTCGCCCGTGCCTACACCGACGTAGGCGAGGCGGAGAACGCGGTGAAGCAGCTGGAGAAGCTGAAGCGCGTCGCGCCTGCATGGATGCGGCATCACACACTGGCCGTCGCCATCGTTGCGGATCTATGGGAAGGGCCTTCCCGGCCTCCAGGGCTGCGCAAGCTCGCTGAGTTCCTCGGAATCGCCAACTAACGCGCTGTAAGTAGGCCGTTACGTCCCTGTAGCTCTCTGCCGATCGGCGGGACGCTTTCCGCACACCACTTGGCGGAGGCGATACGCATGACCTATGAGACGACGATGGGCAAGCCGGTCCATCTCTCGGACCCGATCCGTGCGTTACGGCCGAAGCCGGAGCCGGGATGTGACGTCTGCGCCTCTCTGGAGCGGCAGTTCGACGAGGCAGCCGACCCGCGACGCCCAGAGTTCGATCCGTCAAAAGCGACGGACTGCATGACGAGGAAGGCGCGCCGGTTGCCATTTTTGAGATGGAGTGCATGACGTGCCACGAGCGCTCAGGACCTCACGACAATGACGGTAAGCGGCCTCAGCTTTGGACGCTGGAGCGTTCGGGACGAGCCCCGGGGCATCGGTTGTTCAAGCTCCACACAGAGACCTACTGGCGCACAGAGCCCAGCGCGTCCAATCCGCTGGCGGACGTACCCGCATGAAGTTCGCGGCCGTGATGCTCTGGCTGATCCTGTGGGCCGTGATCGGTCTGTGGGCCGTCATGGCACCCGCGGAAGAGACTTCCGCTTCGCGCGGGAGGTGGCACTTCTCGTACCGGCCGTCAAGCGCCGACGGGGACGGGCGGCCGACCTGTTCGAGTGAGCACGGCGGTTCGGGGACCGACTCCCCGTAGGCACGATGAAGGGATGCACCATGACCGTTGCTGACTTCGAGTTCCGCACGTCCAGCGCCTGCAGGTACAACAACAACGATCCGCGCTGCGTGGCGGTCGCGACGAACGTGGTCGGCAAGGTGGCTGTCCGCAGCACCGTGAGCGGCCAGACGGTTGAGTTCACGGCCGACGAGTGGACCGACTTCCTGAGCGGTGCCAAGCTCGGGGAGTTCGACCTCTCAGCCTAGGAGTCGCCGTGCACGAGTGCCCCCGTTGCGGCAGCCCTGCTGTGCCCGACCCAGAAAGTCCGCAAGTTCTCTGGTGTCTGCGGTGCTGGCACGCGTGGGCACTCCAGCAGGCCACCGGCTGTGCGGGCTCGATGCCTCGTCGGATGTCCGCTCTGCGGATGTTGGACGAGTATCGGCACCTGAACCGCTGAGTGTCCTTCGCTCGGGCGTGTGGCCCTGGAGAGCTCACGGCTTCGGGTACGGAATTCGCGACACGTACGAAGCCCGCAGTTCACGGGCTTCCTCCTGCGTCGACACCGACGGCGGTGAGCCCGGCAGGGGCCTGCGGGCGCTTTCCGTCATGAAGAAGACCGCGATGCCGCCGACGACGGCCGCGGCCATCATGTAGTAGGCGGGCATCATCATGTTGCCGGTCGCGCCGATCAGCGCGGTGACGACCAGCGGGGTCGTGCCGCCGAAGAGCGAGACCGAGATGTTGAAGCCGATCGACAGGGAGCCGTAGCGCACCCTGGTCGGGAAGAGCGCGGGCAGCGCGGACGGCATCGACGAGGTGAAGCAGACCAGCAGCAGGCCGAGTGCCCCCATGCCGAGCGCGATGGCGAGCAGCGAGCCCTGACGGATCAGCAGCAGGGCGGGCACGGACAGGGCCAGGAAGCCGGCGCAGCCCGCGGCGATCACCGGGCGGCGGCCGACGCGGTCGGTGAGGCGGCCCATGAAGAGCTGCGCGCACATCATCAGCGCCATCACGCCGAGGACGACGAGCAGGCCGTGCGTCGCGTCGTACTTCAGCTGCTCGGTGAGGTACGTGGGCATGTAGGAGAGGAGCATGTAGTCGGTGACGTTGAAGACGAGCACCAGGGCGACGCACAGGAGCATCGCCCGCCACTGCCCGACCACCATCTCCTTCAGGCCGGCCCTCTTCCTACGGGCCACCTGGTCCGCGCGCGCCTCCTTCTCCAACTGGGCGAAGGCCGGGGTCTCTTCGAGGCGCAGGCGCAGGTAGAGGCCGATGATGCCCATGGGGCCCGCGATGAGGAACGGGACGCGCCAGCCCCAGGCGACCAGGTCGTCGGCGCTGAGCAGGGCGGTCATCAGAGTGACGAGGCCGGCGCCGCCGATGTAACCGGCGAGGGTGCCGAATTCGAGGAAGCTGCCGAAGAAACCGCGGCGCTTGTCGGGGGCGTACTCCGCGATGAAGGTGGAGGCGCCGCCGTACTCGCCGCCGGTCGAGAAGCCCTGGACCAGGCGGGCGAGGAAGAGGAGCGCCGGCGCCCAGATGCCGATGGTCGCGTACGAGGGGATCAGGCCGATGGCGAAGGTGCCCGCCGCCATCATGATCATGGTGATGGCGAGGATCTTCTGGCGGCCGACGCGGTCGCCGAGCGGACCGAAGACCATTCCGCCGATGGGCCGTACCAGGAAGGCCGCGGCGAACGCTCCGAACGTCGACAGCAACTGCGCGGTGGGGTCGCCGGAAGGGAAGAACACCTTCCCGAGCGTGACCGCGATGTAGCTGTAGACGCCGAAGTCGAACCACTCCATGGCGTTGCCGAGAGCGGCGGCCTTCACTGCCCGCCTGACCATCGCGGGGTCGGTGACGGTGATGTCGGCGGGCTCGGGACGGGAGTCAACAGGTATGGGGGTCGGCACGAATTTGCCCGCCTGCGCTTTCTCTGGATGGACGACACGGCAAACGTGACCATAGGCGCTTAACCGGTCTTTACGGACGGTGTGGAGTTGATCGCTCCTCGTCCACCTGACCAGCCGCAAGCTGGGCAAACGTGCCGCGCGCCGAGTCCGCCGCGACCCCCTCGCCTGTGATCCATCTCGCGCCCCATCGGTGGAACGGGGACCGTGGGAAGCGAGGTCTTCCGGACAAAACCGGATGACAGTCAGGCGAAGCGGGGGTTGCCTGAGTCTTCCGTACGGGGCAGTGCGAGGCTCTACGCACCATGCAGGTGGGGTGCGGGGACAGGTGGGGAGGGTCAGCGCGACGTGGCGAATGCGGAGCGGGGCGTACCGGGCGGCGCCGTTGGGGCGATCGGTGCCGGGAACAGGGTCGCAGCGGCGCGGATAGTCCTCTGGGCCGTCGTGGCCGCACTGGGCGCGCGGCAGATCGCGATGGTGCTGCGTACGCCGCCGGGCGAGCGCCTGACCGACCTGGAGACCTGGATCGGCGACCGGGGCGTACTGCACGTGGCGGGCTCCCTCTACGACACCGACCGCTTCATCGGTACGCCCTTCGCCGGACTCGTCCTGAAGCCGCTGGCCCGCTCCGCCGAGCAGAGCCTCGGCGTGGCCTGGACCTTCGGGACGCTGCTGCTCGTCGCCGTACTGGGCATGGTCGTTGCCCGCGCCCTGCCGGGCCCGGTCTCCCGGCGCACCGCGCTGCTCGCCGCGCCCGTCGCCATCAGCCTGCTGATGCTGTCGCTGCCGGTCCGCAATACGCTCCACCTCGGCCAGACCAGCGTCATCCCGGTTCTCTTCGTCCTCCTCGGCTGCTTTCAGGCGCGCGGGGAACGCAGTTCCGGCGTCCTCATCGGCGTCGCCGCCGCCCTTCAGCCCACCGTGCTGCTGTTCGCGCCCCTGCTGTGGCTGACGGGCCGCAGACGCGCCGCGCTCACCACGGGTGCCACGTTCGCCGCCTGTTCGGCGCTCGCCTGGGCCGCGCTGCCGCAGGACTCGTGGACGTACTGGGTGCACCATGCGGCCGGCGCGGGGCTGGGCGCGCGACCCGACAGCCTCGCCAACCAGTCGCTGCACGGCGCGTTGCTCCGGTTCGGTCTCGAAGGCCCGCTGGAGATCGCGCTCTTCGTGCTCCTGGGCGCGGCCGTCGCCGTACTCGGACTGCGGCGCGCCGTCCGTTACGCCCGCGACGGCCAGTTGCTCCTCGCCGTCGCCCTGACCGGCTGCGTCGCGGTCGCCGTGTCGCCGACGGCCTGGCAGCACCAGCTGCTGTGGGTGCTGCTCGCGGTGGTCGGCCGGGTCGGCAAGCGGGCCTCGGACCGGCTGGTGTGGCCCGCGGCCGTCACCCTGGTGATGACGCTGCCGGGCACGATGCTGCTGCCGAACGTCGGACCGCTCATTCCGGTCCGCGACAACATCCTGCTGGTGGCGGCGCTCGCGGCGGCCTGCGCGGTGCCGTTCGTGTCGCGCACCTCGCCGTACTGGCTCCAGCCCCTGCCCACCGACTACGCGAGACCGGTCGCGGGCCGCTGGAGACGGGTGCCGCTGCTGCCGTTCTGGCGCCGGGTCCTCACTCGCCCCAACCTGCTCCTGGAACTCCTGCTGATCCGCGCCGGTTACTCCGCCTACTCGCAGGTGCGCACTGCCGCGACGGGCGGGCGCGCCACCGCGGAGGAGAACGCCCGGCAGGTCGTCTCGGTGGAGCAGTTCCTGCACATCGACATCGAGCGCTGGATCAACCACGCGGTGGTGAAGACGGACGGTCTTGAAGCCTTCTTCAACTTCTACTACTCCTCCTTCCACTTCCTCGTACCGCTGGCGATCCTCGGCCTGCTGTACGTCCGCCGCCCCGCCGACTACCGCTGGGCCCGCAGCTCCCTCGGCTTCGCGACCGTGCTCGCGCTGGCCGGCTTCTGGCTCTATCCGCTGGCCCCGCCGCGCCTGATGCCGGGCCTCGGTTACGTCGACACGATCCACGGCCCGCAGGATCTGGCGAGTCCCGAGTACGGCGCGCTGACCGCCCTGACCAACCAGTACGCGGCGATGCCCTCACTCCACTTCGGCTGGTCGCTGTGGTGCGGCCTGGTGGTGCTCCTGATCACGCCGAAGCTGTGGATGAAGCTGCTCGGCCTGCTCCACCCGTTCTTCACGGTGTGCGCGATCGTCGCCACCGCCAACCACTGGGTGCTCGACGCGGTCGGCGGGGCGGCGGTGGTCATGGCGGGCTTCGGCCTGACGTACGTCCTGGCAGGCCCCCGCGAGCTCCTTCAGCCCGCGCCGGACGCGGCACCACGTGAACCGTCACGCCCCAGAGCCGATAGGTGCGGAGGAAGTGAGATCCCGGCGGGAAGAGCCGGATCCGGCTCCGGTACGCCGAAGTAGGTGCCCATCGGTACGACCCCGGCCCACAGTCCCAGCTCACCATCCGGCCCGCAGCACGGCGTTGAGATCCTCGCGGCCGGTGCGTCCCTGCTCGCGCAGCCGCCGGTGCCGCGTCCGCTCGGTCACGGGCAGATGCTGATTCCCTTCTGACGTTCGGTGGTTACCATGGCCAAGGCCCAGCGGAACATCATCGTCAACTTCCCCCGTCCGCCAGCACATGGCGACTTCCGCTGCCGTCAGCCCCCCGCACACCGTCTGAGGGACCGTGCTATGACATTGCCCGCTGCCGCCGCCGCCCGCCCGCGCCGTGCACCGGGGCGGCGCCCGCCCTGGACCCTGTCGGCGGCGGGCCTGACCGTCGTCGCCGCCGCCGGGGGCACCGCGGTGGCGCTGGCCCCGGACGCGGCGCACTCCTGGGTGCTCGGGACGGTCGTCGCCGGCGGCCTGTGTGTCGTCGGGCTCGTCGTCACCGCCGCGGTACTGGCCCACCGGCTCGCCGCCGCGCGGCGCGCCGCCCACGACGAGCAGGCCGAACTGCGCCTGCGAATATCCCGGAGCACCGGGGACATCGCGCACCTGGTGAACATCACGCTGCCCCAGATGGTGCAGCGCCTGCGTGACGGTTCGGACGCCTTCGACGCCCTGGCGTCCGCCCAGCGCCCCGCCGACCCCCAACTGGAAAGCCTCCTGCGCGTCTTCACCACCGAGCTGGGGGAGGCGGCCGGCCGCGCCGCGGCGGCGGAAGCCGCCCACGACGACGCCGTACAGCAGATGCGCCGGGGCGTGGACGAACTGGACCGTCTGACGGCCACCGCCCTGCCCGCCGCCGTGGCGGCACTGCGCCGGGGCGCCTCCGCCGACACGGTCCTCGCCGGGCTCGACATGCCCGCCGAGGCGCGGCTGCGCGCACTGCTGGAGCAGATGGTGCGGGAACTCGGCGTCAGCGAGCGGCGCGCGTCCGCCGCACAGGCCGCGAGCGCCAAGGCGCTGGGCCGGGTGCAGGCCAGGGCCGTCAGCATGCTGGCCGACCTCCGTGAGATGCAGGACCGGCACGGCGCCGACGTGTTCAGCGACCTGCTGAAGCTGGACCACAGCACCTCGCAGCTCGGGCTGCTCACCGACCGCCTGGCCATTCTGATGGGCGGCCGGGCGAGCCGGGCGTGGAACAAGCCCATCGTCATGGAGAGCATCCTGCGCGGCGCGGTCGGCCGGATCGCCGACTTCCGCAGGGTGCGGCTGCACTCCGCCAGCACCGTCGCGATCGCGGGGTTCGCGGCGGAGGGCGTCATGCACCTGCTGGCCGAACTGATGGACAACGCCGCCAACTTCTCGCCGCCCATCGACGAGGTCCACGTGTACGTGGAGGAGCGCAGCGCGGGCATCGTGGTCACCATCGAGGACAGCGGCCTGCGGATGGCCGACGCCGCGATGCGCCGCGCCGTGGAAGCCGTCTCCGGCAGGTCCACCGACCTGGCGACCCTGCAGGGCACCCGGCTCGGCCTCGCGGTGGTCGGGATCCTGGCCGCGAAGTACGGCATCTCCGTGAACTACCGGCCCTCCTCACGGGGCGGCACCGGCGTGGTGGTGCTGCTTCCGCCGCAACTGCTGGCCCAGCAGCGCGGACCGGTGCCGGCCCCGGCGCAGCCGCGTACCACTCCGGTGCCGGCCGTGCGGACGCGTACGGCCGTACGGGAGGCACCCGCGCCCGCCTCCACCCGCGCGCCCGCCTCCGCCCCTGCTCCCGCCTCCGCCGCCGCGCCCGCTCTGCCGCCGCTGCCCGCGCCGCCGCCGCAGCACCTCGTGCAGCAGCGAGGACTCCAGCCGCTGGTAGTCCCCCGGCGTCCCCCCGAACCCGCACCGCGACCCCAGCAGCCCGGACACGGCGGACGCCCACCCCCGCGCGCCGCCGCGGCGAAACGGCAGCAGACCCGCCAGCCGG
>NZ_JAGGPC010000080.1:0-17219 GCF_018614005.1 Streptomyces sp. ISL-99 | reverse complement strand
GGACACGCCCGGAGGGCGTCCGGGGGCCTGCCCCCGGTTCGGGCAGGGGCGGGGTGGGGAACAGCCCCGCAGGGTGCGGGCTTACGCGCCCTTGCGCTCCGCCGCCATCACGGCTACCCGCTTGCGGACCACGAACCAGCCGCCCACCAGCGCCGCCGCGATCAGCGGGAGGCACATCACGGTCGTACGGCCGACGCCGCCGCCCCACCACATCAGGACGACCACGCTGGCGAGGAAGGCGAGCGTGACGAGCTGGGTGTACGGGGCCCAGGGAAGACGGTACGACGGGCGCGTGACCCGGCCGTCCTTCGAGCGGTGCCAGAAGAGCAGCGAGCAGAGCATGATCATGCCCCAGGTGCCGAGGATGCCGATCGACGCGAAGTTCAGGACGATCTCGAACGCCTCGCCCGGCATGACGTAGTTCAGGCCGACGCCCAGGACACCGAAGCCGGCGGTGAGGAGGATGCCGCCGTACGGGACCTGGCCCTTGTTCATGCGGCCCGTGAACTTGGGTGCAGAGCCTGAGAGGGCCATGGAGCGCAGGATCCGGCCCGTGGAGTACAGGCCCGAGTTCAGGCTGGAGAGGGCCGCCGTCAGCACGACGAGGTTCATGACGTCCGCCGCGCCGGCGACGCCGAGCTTGTTCATGACGGTGACGAAGGGGCTCTCGTCGCCGGAGTACGCCGTGTACGGGAGCAGCAGCGCCAGGAGGATGACCGAGCCGACGTAGAAGATGCCCACGCGCCACATGATCGAGTTGATCGCCTTCGGCATGATCTTCTCGGGGTTCTTGGTCTCGCCCGCGGCGACGCCGCACAGCTCCACCGAGGCGTACGCGAAGACGACACCCTGGATGACCAGGAGCATCGGCAGCATGCCGACCGGGAAGAGGCCGCCGCCGTCGCTGATCGTGGAGAAGCCGGGGGTGTGGCCGTCGAGCTGGTGCTGGGTGGCGACCAGGTAGATGCCGATGGCCATGAAGACGACCAGGGCGGCGACCTTGACGATGGCGAACCAGAACTCCATCTCGCCGAAGTACTTCACCGAGATGAGGTTCGCGGTGAGGACGACGGCGAGGGCGATCAGGGCCAGAACCCACTGCGGTACGTCGCTGAACATCGCCCAGAAGTGGGCGTAGGTCGCAGCGGCTGTGATGTCGGCCACAGCGGTGGTCGACCAGTTGAGGAAGTACAGCCAGCCCGCGGCGAAGGCGCCCTTCTCGCCCATGAATTCACGGGCGTACGACACGAACGCGCCGGAGGACGGGCGGTAGAGCACCAGCTCGCCCAGCGCGCGGACCACGAAGAAGGCGAAGACGCCGCAGATGGCGTACGCGATGGCCAGGGAAGGCCCCGCTCCGGCCATGCGGCCACCGGCGCCCAGGAACAGGCCGGTGCCTATCGCCCCGCCGATCGCGATCATGTTGATGTGGCGGGACTTCAGGTCTTTGCTGTAACCCTCGTCACCCGCGTCGACATGTGGGGATGTCGATACGGGATCGGCGGGACCGGCGGGGGCCGCAGGGAGGATGCGGTCGCTCATGCTGTTTCTTCGCCTTCATTTGGGGGGTGTGCGGTACCGGGCCGCACGATCGTGTTGAGAGTGATCTCGACGAGTTCGAGGTGCGCGGCCATGGCCTGCACCGCCGCTCCCTCGGAGCCGCCGACGATCGCCTCTACAAGTGCCCGGTGCTCGAGGTCCGACTGGCGTCGCCGGTCCCCGAGTTGGTTCAGGAAGGTGGACTGCCGGGCAAGGGCGTCCCTGATCTCTTCGATGATCTTGTGGAAGACAGGGTTGCCGGACGCCTGGGCGATGGAAATGTGGAAGAGCGTGTCCAGCGCCACCCAGGCGGTGGGGTCGGTCTCCTGCTCCATCTTCCCGATCAGGTGGGTCAGCAGGTCTACGTCGTCCTGCGTTCGCCGCACAGCAGCGTAACCCGCCACGGGGATCTCGACGTGCCGTCGCACTTCGAGCAGGTCCCGGGCGGAGTACGCCCCGAAGATCGGGTTCTGGTCCGGGCCACTGGCCGCGACGTACGTACCCTTGCCGGCGCGGGACACCGTGAGGCCGAGCGCCTGGAGAGCGCGCAGGGCCTCACGTACTACGGAGCGGCTGACCTCGAAGCGTTTTCCGAGCTCGGCCTCCGTGGGGAGTTTCTCGCCGATGGCGAGTTCACCCCGCTCTATGGCGTCCCGGAGGTGGGTGAGGACGGCTTCCATCGCGCTGATGCGCCGGGGTGCGCCGCCACCTGTCCGGCTGTCTGACAAGACCATGCGGAGAATGCTCGGAGGTCGGACATACAGGCGTCAAGAGTGTTCAGCGAGTTGATTTAAAGCGAACAAAAGGATAAGGGAGCGGACATCAAGGGCGCTCACGGGGCCAGTACGTCGAGCTCCTGGAGGGCGCCGACGGCGATCTCGCGGGTCAGCCGCTCCGCCCGCAGCGCGTCGCCTTCCCTTACGGCTTCGGCGACTTGGACGTGCAGGGTGACGGCCGCCGGGTCCGGATCCTCGAACATCACCTGGTGCCTCGTGCGTCCGCTGAGGACCTCGGCCACCACATCGCCGAGCCGGGCGAACATCTCGTTGCCTGATGCACGCAGTACGACGCGGTGGAACGCGATGTCGTGCACGAGGTACGCGTCGAGCTGCCGGCCCCGCGAGGTCGCGACCATCCCGAGCGCCTCCTCGGTGAGCGCCGCACACTGCTCCGGGGTCGCGAACCGCGCGGCGAGCCCGGCCGCCACCGGCTCCACGGCGGAACGGAGCACGGTCAGCGAGCGCAGCTGGCGGGGGCGGTCGGCGCCGGCCAGCCGCCACCGGATCACCTGCGGATCGTAGACATTCCATTCCTCGGTGGGGCGTACGGTCACGCCCACCCGGCGGCGGGACTCCACGAGGTGCATCGACTCCAGGACCCGGACCGCCTCGCGGATCACCGTGCGCGATACGTCGAAGCGCTGGGCGAGCTCGTCCGTACGCAACACGCTGCCGGGCGGATACTCACCGGCTGTGATCGCGGGACCGAGGCTTTCCAGCAGCTGGGCGTGCAGCCCCCGGGCCTGGTTGGTCATGGGCTCAGCGTACGGGGCGGTCCCCGCGACCAAAAAGTACGACGTTTATGTCACAGGCTCTTGAATACGTCGTACCTAATAGGTTTCAGTAGCGCGACGGACCGATGTCGATGAAGACAGCGAGGCACTCCACTCATGAACAGCCCCCACGTCGTCGTGGTGATGGGCGTGGCAGGGACCGGCAAGACCACCATCGGTCCCCTGCTCGCCGGCCGGCTCGGCGTCCCGTACGCCGAGGGCGACGACTTCCACCCCCCGGCCAACATCGCCAAGATGTCGGCCGGAACCCCGCTGGACGACGCGGACCGGTGGCCCTGGCTCGACGCGATCGGCGAGTGGGCGCACAGCCGGGCCGGGCTCGGTGGAGTCGTGAGCAGCTCGGCGCTCAAGCGGGTCTACCGCGACCGGCTGCGCGCGGCGGCCCCCGACGCCGTGTTCCTGCACCTCACGGGTGACCGGGAGCTGATCGAGGAGCGGATGCGGGAGCGCAGGGGCCACTTCATGCCGACCGCGCTGCTCGATTCGCAGTACGCCGCCCTGCAGCCGCTCCAGGAGGACGAGGCGGGCGTCTCCGTGGACGTCTCGGGGTCTCCGGAAGACATCACCGAACGAGCCGTCGCGGCCCTGCGCCGGCTCGACAGCCAAGCCTCCCAAGACTTCAGAAAGTAGAGAGCCGTGACCAGTCTCAGCGTCGAGACGCTGGCAGCGGGCGCCGTCGAGCCGATCACCTCGGCCGGCAGCGGCCAGTTGGGGATAGCAGTCCTCGCCGGCATTGCCGTCATCGTCCTGCTCATCACGAAGTTCAAGCTCCACGCCTTCCTCGCGCTGACCATCGGGTCGCTGGCGCTCGGGGCGTTCGCGGGCGCCCCGCTCGACAAGGCCATCACCAGCTTCTCGACCGGCCTGGGCAATACGGTCGCGGGCGTCGGCGTGCTGATCGCGCTCGGCGCGATCCTCGGCAAGCTGCTGGCCGACTCCGGCGGCGCGGACCAGATCGTCGACACGATCCTCGCGAAGGCGAGCGGCCGTGCGATGCCGTGGGCGATGGTGCTGATCGCCAGCATCATCGGTCTGCCGCTCTTCTTCGAGGTCGGCATCGTGCTGCTGATCCCGGTGGTGCTGCTCGTCGCCAAGCGCGGCAACTACTCGCTGATGCGGATCGGCATCCCGGCGCTGGCGGGCCTGTCCGTGATGCACGGGCTGATCCCGCCGCACCCCGGCCCGCTGGTCGCCATCGACGCGATCGGCGCCAACCTGGGCCTCACGCTGGGGCTCGGTGTGCTCGTCGCGATCCCGACCGTGATCATCGCGGGGCCGCTCTTCTCGAAGTACGCCGCCCGCTGGGTCGACATCCCGGCGCCGGAGCGGATGATTCCGCAGCGTCCCTCGGAGGACCTGGAGCGCCGTCCCGGCTTCGGCGCGACCGTCGCCACCGTGCTGCTGCCGGTCGTGCTGATGCTGGCCAAGGCGCTCGTGGACATCGTCGTCAACGACCCGGACAACCCGGTCCAGCGCGTGACGGACGTCATCGGCTCGCCGCTGATCGCGCTGCTCGCCGCCGTACTGGTGGGACTCTTCACGCTGGGACGTGCCGCCGGGTTCACCAAGGACCGGCTGTCCTCGACCGTAGAGAAGTCGCTCGCCCCGATCGCGGGCGTGCTGATGATCGTCGGCGCGGGCGGCGGCTTCAAGCAGACGCTCATCGACGTGGGCGTCGGCCAGATGATCCTGGACTTCTCCAAGGACTGGGCGATCCCGACCCTGCTGCTCGCCTGGCTGATCGCCGTCGCCATCCGGCTCGCGACGGGCTCGGCGACCGTGGCCACCATCTCGGCGGCCGGTCTGGTCGCCCCGCTCGCCGCCGACATGTCGGCGTCGCACGCGGCGCTGCTGGTGCTCGCGGTCGGCGCGGGCTCGCTCTTCTTCAGCCATGTCAACGACGCGGGGTTCTGGCTGGTGAAGGAGTACTTCGGCA
Source organism: Streptomyces sp. ISL-99 (assembly GCF_018614005.1). Lineage (NCBI taxonomy): Bacteria > Bacillati > Actinomycetota > Actinomycetes > Kitasatosporales > Streptomycetaceae > Streptomyces > Streptomyces sp. ISL-99. The sequence continues at coordinate 12,171 of NZ_JAGGPC010000080.1, read as the reverse complement.
TGGACGTCGGCCAGACGATCAAGACCTGGTCGGTGATGGAGACGATCATCTCGGTGGTCTCGCTCGGCTTCGTCCTGCTGTTGTCACTCGTCCTGTAGGCCATCCGGCTTCCGGTCCGGAGCACTCCTCAACTCCGCCGTCCACAGCGGGTGTTCCCGCTCCGCCCAGTCGCGGTCGACGGTCCCGGTGCGCATGCCGCGCCGGGACTCCGGCCGCATCAGGGCCATCGCGATGTGCCCGGCGATCACGATGCCCATGGCCAGGGCGAGCCAGTCGTGGACGAAGGTGGCGCTCGTACGCCAGACCAGCGGGGCCAGGTTCGTGAACCACATCAGCAGCCCGGTGCCGAGCATCACCAGCACCGCGCCCGCGATCCACGCCGCGTAGAGCTTCTGACCGGCGTTGAACTTCCCCGCGGGGCGCGACGCGTGGCTCATGTCCCGCCGCAGCGCGGCCCGCAGCCACTGCCGGTCGTGCGGCCCGAACCGGTTGAGCCTGCCCAGGTCGCGGCGGAAGGCACGGGAGGCCAGGCCGAGCAGGAACGGCGCGGGGATCAGCAGCCCCGACCACTCGTGCACGGTGACCACCAGGTGGCGCCGGCCGACGAGTTCGGCGAGCTGCGGTACGTACAGACAGGCCGCCGTCACGACACACAGCAGGGTCAGGCCGGCGGTGGCGCGGTGGACCCGGCGCTCGGAGCGGCTGAAGCGGCGTACACGGGCGTGGTGTTCAGACCGTAGGAGCATCGTCGCGTCCGTTCGAACGGCCGACCCACGCGTCGACGTCATAGCCGCGCTCCTCCCAGTACCCGGGCCGTACCTCGGGGGTGACGGTGATGCCGGAGAGCCATTTCGCCGACTTGTAGAAGTACATGGGCGCGACGTAGAGCCGCACCGGGCCGCCGTGCGCGTGGCTGAGCGGCTTGTCCTGCATGCGCAGGGCCACCAGTACGTCTTCGCGACGGGCCTGCTGAAGGGTGAGGCTCTCGCTGTACGTACCGTCGAAGCAGGTGAAGCGGATCGCCCTGGCCTCCGGCCGCACGCCCGCGGCGGCGAGCAGCCTCGACAGCCGCACGCCCTCGAAGGGGGTGTCCGGGACCCGCCACCCCGTGACGCACTGGACGTCGCGCACGAGGCGCGTCTGCTCCATCGCGCGCAGGTCGTCGAGGGTGTAGGTGGCGGGTGTGTCGACGAGTCCGTCGACCTTGAGCCGGTAGTTCTCCGGGCCCTTGTGCGGTACGGAGGAGGCCACGGAGTAGTAACGGAAGCCGCCGCCGTTGGGCAGGAGGCCGGTCAGGCCGGTGGGGTCCTTGTCCGCGGCGGAGCCGAGGAAGGAGTCGAGCCCGTTCTGGAGGTACGGCGCGGTGGCCAGGCCCGCGGCGCCGAGGCCCAGCATGCCGAGGACGACCCGGCGGCCGACGGGTGCGCCACCGCTGTCCGGGCCGACCGGGCTGTCCGGTGGTTGAGGAGTCACAGAACGATTCGAACACCCGCGGCCGCCGAGGGCCAGCGACCGCGGGTGCCCGTCAGACTTCCGTCAGGCTTCCGTCGCCTGCTTCTCCAGCTGGAAGGCCTCGTTGCCCAGACCGATCCGGCCGTGCACTTGGGGCTTCACCGAGCGCAGTACCGCGCCGTACACCAGGCCGCCGACGAGCGCGACGCCGATGATGCCCGGCAGGATCCAGCTGAGTGCCGATCCGGGGCCCGCGCCCACCAGTACGTCGAAGTCCTTGACCGTGTAGAAGGCGATGCCCAGGAGAGCGGCCCCGGCGATGCCCGATGCCGCGAGGCGTCCCGCCTGTGCGCGGCCGGCTCCGCGGCGTACGAAGAAGGCGATGACCGCGAACGACGCGGCCGCCATCAGCAGGATGACGCCGAGCGCGCCGATGTTGCCCATCCAGGTGAACAGGTGCAGCACGGGCACGGTCGGGTCACCGGCCGGCTTGTCGTCGGTGAACGCGAAGGCCAGGACGATGGCCAGGGACACACCGGACTGGAGCAGGGAGCCGGCGGCGGGCGCGCCGCTCGTCTTGTTCGTACGGCCGAAGGAGGCCGGCAGCAGGCCCTCGCGGCCCATGGCGAACGCGTACCGCGCGACGACGTTGTGGAAGCTGAGCAGCGCGGCGAACATGCCGGTCACGAAGAGGATGTGGAGTACGTCGGTGAAGGTGGAGCCGAGCCGGCTCTCGGTGAGGGTGAAGAGGAGTCCGGGCCCCTGCTCCCCCGCCACCTTGACGATCTGGCCGGGCCCGGTGGCGATGCTGAGCGCCCAGGCGCTGAGGGCCAGGAAGAGCGCGGCGTACCCGACGGCGAGGAACATCACGCGCGAGACGACGATCTGGGGGCGGCTGGTCTCCTCGGCGTACACCGGGGCCTGCTCGAAGCCGACGAAGGCGGCGATGCAGAAGCAGAGGGCGGTGCCGAGTCCGGCGCCGGTGAGGGTTTCGGGGTTGAACGCCTGGAGGGACAGGCCCTCCTTGGCCGGGTCGGCGATCGCGGCCACGTCGAAGATCACGACGAGCGCGCACTCGACGACCAGCAGGACGCCCAGCACCTTGGCGTTGAGGTCGATCTTGAGCCAGCCGAGGCCGCCGACGACCAGTACGGCGACGAGGGCGGGGATCCACCAGGCGAGGGTGATGTCGAGGTAGGTGGCGAAGATTCCGGAGATCTCGAAGCCGAGGATGCCGTAGATGCCGACCTGCATGGCGCTGTACGCGACGAGGGCGACCAGGGAGGCTCCGGCGCCGGCGGTCGGGCCGAGGCCGCGGGCTATGTACGCGTAGAAGGCGCCGGCGTTGTGGACGTGCCGGCTCATCTCGGCGTAGCCGACGCTGAAAAGCATCAGGACCACGCCGAGGATGACGAAGAGGAGGGGCTGGCCGACGATTCCCATCACGCCGTATGTGGTGGGCATGACACCCGCGACGACCATGAGCGGGGCGCTCGCGGCCAGTACGGACAGCAGCAGTCCCGTCGTGCCGAGGCGGCCGGCTCGCAGGGCCCGCTCCTGCCCCTTGTACGTACGGATCTCGCTGGTGCCGGCGTCTCTGCTTATCTCGCTCGTGCTTGAACTGCCCGTCGACATGGCGGGGTCGTCCCTTCGCTTCGATGAGGTGGCGTTGGCCTTGACGTTGGTCTTGGCGTTGACGTGCTGGGTCATGCGATCCCGAGCGCCGTGGCGCACGCGGCGCGGAAAGCCCGGTGCGGGTCCCGGTCGGGGTACGACCACGGGGCCTCGGTGGCGTGCGGGCCGATGCGGTTGAGGAGGGCGGCGGCCTCGGCGGGCCTGCCCTCACAGAGCTTCGCGTGGGCCAGGTAGTTGAGGTCGACGTGCCGGCGCGGGTGGTCCTCGTGCTCCCACTCCAGCCACCAGTCGAACGCCGCCTTCATCACCTGGCGGGCGCGGCGGCCCGTCCAGTGGCCGGAGGCGGCGGGGTCGTTCGGCAGTTGGCCCGCGCGGGCGAGGGCGCGGTAGCGCTCGGCGTGGGCCACCACGGGGAGTACGGCGAGCGGGGAGTCGGCGGGGGCCTGTTCTGCGGCCCAGGCGGCGAAGTCGTACACCTCGTGGAGGGGGTCGTTTCCTATGTCCGGCCGGCGTTCGGCGAGACGGGCGGCCATCAGGTGGTGGGCGTGATGGTGCTCGGGGTGGCGCAGCCGCACCTGGTCGAAGAGCTGGGTGACCTCCTCCTCCGTCCCGAGGGAACGGGCCAGGAGCAGCAGACCGAGCCACGGCGTCGGATCGGCCGGTGACCGCTCGGCCGCGCGGCGGCAGGCCTCGCGCGCGCGGTCCTCCGTCTCCTTGCCGCGCAGCGCGCCGAGGACGGTGGCGCAGGCGATGAGGGTGACGGCGTCGGAGCTCTCCGGCTCGGCGAGCAGCCAGTCACCGGCCCAGGCCGCGGCGCCGGTGGCCTGGGCGAGAACGACGAGACGGTGGCCGCGGCGGTCCCAGTCGTCGCCGGTCACGGCGAGCAGGGAGCGGGCCTTGGACCAGCGGCCCTGGGCCAACTGGCCGCGTACGGCGATGAGTTCGGCGTCGTCGAGTGCGGCGTCGAAGGTATGGTCGGTCCGGCGGCGCGAGCGGCCGAGGGGTGGCGGAGGTGGCATCCGCGAAGTCCTCCACGGCGCAGTGTGCGAGCGTTTGATCACGCACAGCAAAGCGGTAGGCGGTAGTCCACGTCAAGAGCGGTCTAAACCAACTTTCCGCGGGCTCAATGTAGTTGAAACGGCACCGACCTGCCGAAACGTGGTTTCGCGGGCCTAGTCTTGCCCCCATGCCTGAACACTCTTCGCTGCCGCCGTGCCTGCTGGCCTTTCCCGGTCCGCTGCGGGACCGGCTGGTCGCCGCCGTGCTGTCCGGCGAGAAGGTCTCGACGACCGGCCTGCTCGCCGAGTACGAGGCCGAGAAGGAGGAGTTGCCGCCGGTCGGCGAGCGGTCCGTGGTCATCGACTCAAACAGCCGCAAGGTGGCGGTGATCGAGCTGACCGAGGTACGGGTCCTCGCGCTCGGCGACGTGGACCTCCAGCACGCGCTGGACGAGGGCGAGGGCCACACGTCGGTGGCGGACTGGCGCGTGGGGCACGAGAGGTTCTGGCACAGCGAGGAGATGCGGGAGGCGCTGGGCGACCCGGAGTTCACGGTCGACGACACGACGGTGGTCGTCGCGGAACGCTTCCGGGTCGTAGAGCGGCTGGACGGGGCGCGGCCGGCCTGAGCTGCCCCGGCCATGATCCGCCGGACAGGCCCTAGACTAGGCCACCGCCCGCGCCGCCGCGCGGCCCGCCGTACGGCCGGAAAACAGGCAGCCGCCCAGGAACGTGCCCTCCAGCGAGCGGTATCCGTGGACGCCGCCGCCGCCGAATCCCGCCGCCTCCCCCGCCGCGTACACGCCCGGCAGCACGCCGCCGCCCTCCGTGAGCACGCGCGAGGACAGGTCGGTCTCCAGGCCGCCGAGCGACTTCCGGGTGAGGATGTGCAGGCGTACGGCGATGAGCGGGCCCGCCTTGGGGTCGAGGATGCGGTGTGGCGAGGCCGTACGGATCAGCTTGTCGCCCAGGTAGTTGCGCGTCCCGCGGATCGCCATCACCTGGAGGTCCTTCGTGAAGGTGTTGGTGATCTCCCGGTCCCGCGCGGTGATCTCGCGGCGCAGCTGCGCCTCGTCGATCAACGGCTCCTTGGTGAGCGCGTTCATACCGCGCACCAGTGACGTCAGATCCTTCTCGACCACGAAGTCCGCGCCCTTGTCCATGAACGCCTTGACCGGGCCGGGGACGTCGGCGCGGGCGCGGCCGATCACGTCACGGACGGACTTGCCCGTGAGGTCCGGGTTCTGTTCGGAACCCGAGAGCGCGAACTCCTTGCCGATGATCCTCTGGTCGAGGACGAACCAGGTGTAGTCGTACCCGGTCTTCATGATGTGGTCGAGCGTGCCGAGGGTGTCGAAGCCGGGGAAGAGGGGTACGGGCAGGCGCTTGCCGCGGGCGTCGAACCACAGGGACGAGGGGCCGGGCAGGATGCGGATGCCGTGCTTGGCCCAGATGGGGTTCCAGTTCTGGATGCCCTCCGTGTAGTGCCACATCCGGTCACGGTTGATCATGCGGCCGCCCGCGGCCTCCGTGACGCCGAGCATCAGACCGTCGACATGCGCGGGTACGCCGGAGAGCATCGAGGCGGGCGGCGCGGCGAGCCGCTGCGGCCAGTTGGCGCGTACGAGATCGTGGTTGCCGCCGATGCCGCCCGAGGTGACGATCACCGCCTGGGCCCGCAGCTCGAAGGACCCGGTCGCCTCGCGGCTGCTGGCGGTCCCGCGCCCGGCGTCCGAGGGCTCCAGGATCTCGCCGGTCACGGTGTCCACGGACCCGGCGCTGCGCGCGAGACCGGTGACGCGGTGGCGGAACCTGAGCTGGACCAGGCCACGGGCGACACCCTCGCGCACGCGGCGCTCGAAGGGGGCGACGATGCCGGGGCCCGTGCCCCAGGTGATGTGGAAGCGGGGTACGGAGTTGCCGTGCCCGGTGGCGTCGTACCCGCCGCGCTCGGCCCATCCCACGACCGGGAAGAAACGCACGCCCTGCCCGCGCAGCCACGCGCGCTTCTCGCCGGCCGCGAAGTCGACGTACGCCTCGGCCCACGCGCGCGGCCAGTGGTCCTCGTCGCGGTCGAAGCCCGCCGTGCCGTGCCAGTCCTGGAGGGCGAGCTCGCGGCTGTCCCTGATCCGCATGCGGCGCTGCTCGGGCGAGTCGACGAAGAAGAGCCCGCCGAACGACCAGTGCGCCTGACCGCCGATGGACTGCTCGGGTTCCTGGTCCAGCAGGATCACCTTGCGGCCCGCGTCGACGAGTTCCGCGGTGGCCGCCAGGCCTGCGAGGCCCGCCCCGATCACGATCACATCAGCGTCGTACGCCATGGTTTCCGTCCTTGCCGGGGGCGAGTGGAGCGAGAAGTTACCCGTGCGTCAGATCTTCGGCAGAGGCGGGCGGGGCGTCAACCGGTGATTGACCGTGAGGTTGGATGGCCCGCATGACTCCTGCTGACGAGATTCTGGACATCGTTGACGAGAACGACGAGGTGGTGGGGCAGGCCCCGCGCGGTGAGGCGTACGCACAGGGTTTGCGCCATCGCTGCGTCTTCGTCCTGGCGCGGGACGGCGAGGGCCGGTACTTCGTGCACCGCAGGACGCCGGTGAAGCTGGTCTTCCCCTCGATGTACGACATGTTCGTGGGCGGGGTCGTCGGCGCGGGCGAGTCGTACGACGAGGCGGCGCTGCGGGAGGCGGAGGAGGAGCTGGGCGTCAGCGGACTGCCCGCGCCCGTACCCCTGTTCAAGTTCCTGTACGAGAGCACCGACAGGGCGCAGACCTGGTGGTCGTACGTCTACGAGGTGCGGTGCGAGCTGCCGGTGAATCCGCAGGCGGAGGAGGTCGCGTGGCACGGCTTCCTGACCCGCGCGGAGCTGGACCGGCGGCTGACCGAGGGCGTATGGGAGTGGGTGCCGGACGGTCTCGCGGCATGGGAACGGCTGCGGAGGTCCCAAAGCCCGGGCCCACTGTCCTCGTCAGGTCCTGGGCAGGCTTGACCCGACCTCCTCGGCCCGGTCCGCACCGCGGAGCAGTCCCTGCCACTGACAATCCGCCCGGTAGGGTGCGGCGGGTGACCGAGTTTGTACGGAGTCTGCGGCTCTGGTTCGCGCCGCAGCGCATCCGGGAAGAGGGCGAGACCCCCGACTACCGCTTCTCGCTGGCCAATGAGCGCACCTTCCTCGCCTGGATCCGTACCGCGCTGGCGCTCATCGGCGGCGGTTTCGCGGTCGACCAGTTCCTGCCGGATCTGGCGTGGGGCGTACGCGCCGGCATGGCGCTCGGCCTGCTGGCGGCCGGTGTGCTGTGTGCGCTGCGGGCGGTCAATCACTGGGTGCGCTGTGAGCGGGCCATGCGGCGCGGCGACGATCTCCCCGTCACCCGGTTCCCGACGGTGCTGAGCCTCGTGGTCGCGGTCGTCGCCGTCGCCATGGTGGTGGTCGTCCTCTTCGACTGGGAGGGCACGAGTTGACGGGCCGCCCGGCCGCCCCCGGCCCCACCCCCGGCCCCGCCAGGGACCCAGGGCTCCAGCCGGAGCGTACGAGGCTCGCCTGGCGCCGGACCACGCTGGCCTGCACGGTGGTGGCCGTACTGGCGGCGAAGCAGGCCGTACACGACGAGATCAGCGCGGCAGGGGTGATCGCCACAGCGCTGTGCGTGCTCGTCTGGCTGGGCTTCCTGCGGGTCGCCCACCACCGCATCCAGGCCGTCGTCAGCACCACCAGGCCGGCGCCTATGTCCGTACGCGCCGCGATGACGGCAACCGCCTGCACGATCGCGCTCGCCGGATTCGCCGTCGCGATCGTCGTCTGACGCAGGCCGGCTCGAGCGGGCTCAGGCGGTGGCGGCCTCCGACCAGCACCTCGTGGCCGGCCCGGGCCCACTGGGTTCCGAGTGCGTCGGCCATGTTGCCCGTACCGAGAATTCCGATGCGCATGGGTGTTCCCTGTTCCGCGTAGCGTGACAGGACAGGACAGGACGTCTGAACACGTCGTCCGAACACGACGCTAGGAGGTCCGTCGGTTACCGATCGGTGCCCAACGGACCGTGCGGGGAGCGTGGTTGTGAACGACCTGCTCGCGGACTGCCGGGCCGGGCTCGGCTTCGTGCTCACGCAGACGCTCCGCCGCCTGGAGGGTTACGCCCTGGTGGAGCGCCACGCGTACGCCGAGTCACCACCGCGCGTCGAGTACGGGCTGACCGGACTCGGGGCGAGTCTCCTGGAGCCGATCCGGGCACTGGGCAGGTGGTCGGCGGAACACGGTGACGAATTCGTCGCAGCGCAGGGGTGGGAGACGGATGACGCGGTCGATCAGGACTAGCCTGGAGATACCGCAAAACACCCGGAATCGCACCAGAGGTGAACGTAATGGCCACCCTCCATCAGGAGCACCCCACCCACGAGCACATGCACGGCCCGGCCTGCGGGCACACCGCCGTGCCGCACGGTGACCACACCGACTACGCGCACAACGGGCACATGCACCGCGAGCACTCCGGGCACTGGGACGAGTGCGAGTCCACGGATCACATCACGCACAGCAGCCACACCCATGAGCACGGCCAGGGCTGCGGGCACAGCGCTGTCACGCACGGCGATCACCTCGACTACGTTCACGACGGCCACCGCCACGCCGCTCACGACGGCCACTGGGACGATCACTGAGCACGAGGTTCCGGTCCCGGCCCTGCCTTCCCCCGGGCGGAAGCCAACTGGCAGGCTCTCCCTGACCAGTTCGGCCACCGCCATCGACTTACCCGACCCGGGGGAATCCCAGTGCCTGCCACGGATCCGTACATCGTCCAGCTCGCGCCCGAAGTGCACGCGTACATCCAGCCGGACGGCGGGTGGTGCCTGAACAACGCCGGGTTCGTCAGCGACGGTACTTCGACGCTGCTCGTCGACACCGCGGCAACCGAGCGCCGCGCGCACGCACTGCGCGAAGCGATCCTCGCGACCGGCGCGCCGCTCCCCCGTACCGTCGTCAACACCCACCATCACGGCGACCACACCTACGGCAACAGCGTCTTCGTACCCGAAGCCACGGTGATCGGGCACGACGCCTGCCGCGCCGAAGTCCTGACCGCCGGGCTCCAGCTGCACCAGATGTGGCCGCAGAACGACTTCGGCGACATCACCGTCACCGCCCCCACCCTCACCTACAGCGAGCGGCTCACCGTCCACGCAGGCGGGACGGAGGTGCGGCTGATCCACCCGGGCGTCGGGCACACCACCGGCGATTCGATCGTCCACCTGCCGGAGTACGGGATCGTCTTCACCGGCGACCTGGTCTTCCAGGGCGGTACGCCCTTCGTCCCGATGGGTTCGCTGAGCGGGTCACTGCGCGCCCTCGACCTGCTCCGCTCGCTCGGCGCGGAGACCGTCGTACCCGGCCACGGCCCGGTCACCGACCCGTCGGTGTACGACGCCACCGCCGGCTACCTGCGCTACGTCGCCGAGCTCGCCGAGGCCGGTCACGCCAAGGGCCGTACGCCCCTGGAGACCGCCCAGGAGGCCGACCTCGGGGCCTTCGCCGAGCTGCGCGAGAGCGAGCGGCTGGTAGCCAACCTGCACCGCGCGTACGCCGAACTGGACGGCCTGCCGGAGGGCTCGCCGCTCGATCCGGTGGCCCTCTTCGCCGACATGGCGGCCATGAGCGGCGGGAAGCCGGTCGCCTGCCACGCGTGATCCGCGTCTCGGGGTACGTCGGCACACTGGACGGCATACCGACTGGTCGGCATGATGAGTCGCGACGTCTTGTCCACCGTGCCCTTGTCCGCCGCCCTCGGAGGTGCCCCCATGAGCGCAGTCCACCCGCCAGGTCTCGATCCCGAGCAGTTGCGCGGTCGTCTCGACCGCGAGCGGCCGGGGCTGGTGAGCGGACCGCTCAGCGCCCGGCTCATCGAGGGGGGCCGTTCGAACCTGACGTACGCCGTCACGGACGGCACGTCCCGGTGGGTGGTGCGGCGGCCGCCGCTCGGCCATGTGCTGGCGACCGCGCACGACATGAAGCGCGAGTTCCGGGTGATCAGCGCGCTGCACCCGACGGATGTGCCGGTGCCGGCGCCGCTGCTGCTGTGCGAGGACGAGTCGGTCATCGGGTCGCCGTTCTACGTCATGGAGTTCGTGGAGGGCGTTCCGTACCGTACGGCCGACGAGCTCGCCGCGCTGGGCGCCGAGCGCACCCGCGCCGCCGTGCTCGGCCTGGTCGACACCCTCGTCGCCCTGCACGCCGTCGATCCCGAGGCGGTGGGCCTGGGCGACTTCGGCCGCCCCGAGGGGTTCCTGGACCGCCAGTTGCGCCGCTGGGGCAAGCAGCTCGACGCCTCCCGCAACCGTGAACTCGCGGGCATCGACGAGCTGCACGCCGCGCTCGGGCGCTCGCTGCCCGCCTCCCCCGCGCCCACGGTCGTACACGGCGACTACCGGCTCGACAACGTCCTGATCGGCGGCGCCGACGACCGGATCAACGCCATCCTCGACTGGGAGATGTCGACCCTCGGCGACCCCCTCACCGACCTCGGGCTGCTGGTGATGTACAGCTCCGAGCTGGGGCTGCCCGACTCCCCCGTCTCCACGACGGCCGGCGCGCCCGGCCACCCCTCGGCGCGCGAGATCGTCGAGCGGTACGCCGCCGGGTCCGGTCGGGACACCTCCGCGATCGCCTGGTACACGGCGTTCGCGTGGTTCAAGCTCGCCGTGATCCTGGAGGGCATCCACTACCGCTACACGCTCGGGCAGACCGTCGGAGCCGGCTTCGACCGGATCGGCGACCTCGTGCCCGTGTTCATCGAGCACGGCCTGACCACCCTTCAGGAAGGCTGAGACCCACCATGGATTTCGCATACGACGCGCGGACCGAAGAGCTCCGCACGAAGCTCCTCGCCTTCATGGACGAGTTCGTGTACCCGGCCGAGGCCGTCGCCCACGAACAGCGCGAGCAGCTCGCCTCACCGTGGGACACCCCGCAGGTCGTCGAGGACCTCAAGGCGGAGGCCCGCAGGCAGGGGCTGTGGAACCTCTTCCTTCCGGATGCGGAGTACGGCGCCGGGCTCACCAATCTGCAATACGCGCCGCTCGCCGAGATCACCGGCCGCAGCCCGCAGCTGGCACCCACCGCGCTGAACTGCGCGGCGCCGGACACGGGGAACATGGAACTGCTGGCGCAGTTCGCCTCCGACGGGCAGAAGAAGCAGTGGCTGGAGCCGCTGCTGTCGGGCGAGATCCGGTCGGCGTTCGCGATGACCGAGCCGGAGGTCGCCTCGTCGGACGCGACGAATATCGAGTCCCGGATCGAGAGGGATGGCGACGAGTACGTCGTCACCGGCCGCAAGTGGTACATCTCCGGCGCCATGAACCCGGACTGCAAGATCTTCATCGTGATGGGCAAGACCGACCCCGACGGCGCGGACGTCCGCCGCCAGCAGTCGATGATCCTGGTGCCGCGCGACACGCCGGGCGTCGAGGTCCGGCGCGCGATGCAGGTGTACGGGTACGAGGACCACTCCCACGGCGGCCACGCGGAGGTCGTCTTCGACGGGGCGCGGGTGCCGGCGTCCGCGCTGGTGGGAGAGGAGGGCGGCGGCTTCGCCATCGCGCAGGCCCGCCTCGGTCCGGGGCGGATCCACCACTGCATGCGGCTGATCGGCATGGCGGAGCGGGCGATCGAGCTGATGTGCCGGCGGGCGGTGTCGCGTGAGGCGTTCGGCAAGCCGCTCGCCCAGCAGGGCGTCGTACACAACTGGATCGCGGACGCGCGGGTGACCGTCGAGCAGCTGCGGCTGCTGGTGCTCAAGACGGCGTGGCTGATGGACACGGTGGGCAATCGCGGGGCGCACACCGAGATTCAGGCCATCAAGATCGCTACGCCGCGAGCGGTTGTCGACATCATCGACAAGGCGGTGCAGCTGCACGGCGCGGGCGGGGTCAGCCAGGACTTCCCGCTGGCGGAGCTGTGGGCGGGGGCGCGGACGCTGAAGCTGGCGGACGGCCCGGACGAGGTCCACCAGCGGTCGCTGGCGCGGCGGGAACTTAAGCAGTACGTGTAGGGAGGGCGGGGGGGGAGGTGCGGGCGGGTGCGGGTGCGGGCGGGTGC
>NZ_JAGGPC010000079.1:0-30063 GCF_018614005.1 Streptomyces sp. ISL-99 | reverse complement strand
GGGCGGCTGGCCGCGGCGGCGGCCGCGACCGGCCTGGTGGACCGGCTGCTGCCCGCGTCCGCCCCCGGACGGGCGGTGCCCGCCGAGCTGGCCTGGGACGGCCCCGGGCCCGACGTCGCCGTGGACCTGCACGGCAACGGCCCCCCGAGCCACCTGCTGCTCCAGCGACTGCGGCCGGGGCGGCTCTTCGCCTACGCCCACCCCGGAACACCCGGCATCGCGGGCCCGTCCTGGCGGGCCGACGAACACGAGCGGGACCGCTGGTGCCGGCTGCTCGACTGGTACGGCATCCCGGCGGACCCCGGCGAAGTGTGGATCCCGCAGCCCACGGCTGCCTCCCCGGCCCCGGGTGCGGTAGTGGTGCACCCCGGTGCCGACGCGGCGGCTCGCCGCTGGCCGAGGGAGAGGTTCGCGGCCGTGGCGCAGGCGCTGCACCGCTCGGGCCACGAGGTCGTGGTGACCGCCGGGGCGGGGGAGGGGCCGCTGGCCCGGCATGTGGCGGCGGAGGCGGGGCTGCCCCCGGACGCGGTACTCGGCGGCGCCGAGGACGTGCCCTTCGGCCGACTCGCCGCGCTCGTCGCCCGGGCCCGCTGCGTGGTCGTCGGCGACACCGGTCTCGCCCACCTCGCGACGGCGCTCGGCACACCGTCGGTCGTCCTCTTCGGCCCGGTCGCCCCGCGCCTGTGGGGCCCGCCGGCCGGCGCACGGCACCGGGTGCTGTGGCATCCCGGCGTCGACGACTCGCCGCGTCCCGGAGACGCCCACGGCCCCCTGCCGGACGAACGGCTGCTGCGGATCACCGTCGACGAGGTCGTCGACGCGGTACGGGGACTGCCGGACCCCGACCGTCCGGAGGCGGACCGGCCGCTGGTACCGGAGGGCTCCCGGTGAGCGGGCAGCCGACGCAGCGCACACGGACCGGCATCGTGACCGGTGAGCAGCCGGCGCATCACCCGCGGACCGGGATCGTGGTGATCACCAGGAACCGGCGTACGAGCCTGCTGGGCACCCTGGACCGCCTGGCGGCGCTGCCGGAACGGCCACCGGTCGTGGTGGTCGACAACGGTTCCACGGACGGCACGGCGGACGCGGTGCGCGCCCGGCACCCCGCCGTACACCTGCTCTCGCCCGGCCGCAACCTGGCCGCGGCAGGGCGTACGTACGGCGCCGCCGCACTCAGCACGCCGTACATCGCCTTCAGCGACGACGACTCGTGGTGGGAGCCGGGAGCCCTCGACCGGGCCGCCGACGTGCTGGACACGCATCCCCGCCTGGGGCTGGTGTCCGCCGCCACACTCGTGGGTCCCGAGGCGCTCCCCGATCCGCTCAACGAGGCACTGCGCAACTCGCCGTTGGGCCAGGAGCCGGACCTGCCCGGCCGTTCCGTGCTCGGCTTCCTCGCGTGCGCGGCCGTGGTGCGGCGGACGGCGTTCCTGGAGGTGGGCGGCTTCCATCCGCTGCTGGGGGTCGGCGGTGAGGAGCAACTGCTCGCCATCGACCTCGACACGCACGGCTGGGGGGTGGCGCACTGCCCCGGCGTAGTGGCCCGGCACGCCCCGGACGGGGCTCCCCGCCCCGGCCGGCTCGCCCGGACGCGGCGCAACGAACTGCTCACCGCGTGGCTGCGGCGGCCACTGCGGCAGGCCCTCGCCCAGACGGTGCGGCTGGCCCTGGACAGCAGGGACGATCCGCAGGCGCGGCTCGCGCTGGCCGACGCAGCGCGGCGGCTGCCCGCGGCGCTGGCCCGCCGGCGCCGGGTGCCGGGCCGGGTGGAGCGTCGTATCCGGCTGCTGGAGACGTCGTCGTGAGCCGCTGACGGCAAGACCGCGCCGCCGCCCCGTGCGTCGGGGCGGCGGCGGGGATCAGCGGGTCGGAATCAGGCGGCGGTGCTCAGGGACGGCTGCCCGGCCAGGACAGGCTGCTCCGTCCGCACGATTACGGTGGCCGTCGTCCGCCGGCGGCGGAGCACGAAGCCCGCCCCGATCGCGCCGACGATGATCAGACCACCGGACACGAGGGCGCCCCGCGCCCCGGCCAGCTCCATCAGCAGGCCGAGCGCCGGCGGTCCCGCGAGACCCCACGACGTACGGATGGTGCCCCAGACGCCGAGGACACGGCCCCGCATATGGGCGGGCGGGTCGGTCTGGAGGACCGTCGTGCCCGCGGTGTCGGAAATCGACTCGACCACGGCCATGGGCAGGACCAGCACCAGCAGCACCGCCAGCGACGGCGAGAATCCGGCCACGACCTGGAGCAGGGCGCCGGCGGCCGCGAGCGTACCCACGAGCCGTACGGACGGCTTGCGCAGCCGGGCGCCGAGCACCGCGCCGACGATGCCGCCGACGGCGAGGACGGTGGAGACGGTGCCGAACGCTCCGGCGCCGCCGGCGAGCGGGCCGGTGACGAGTACGGCCAGGGTGAGCCCGTAGTTCCGCCCGAAGACCGCGCTGAGTCCGGTGATGCCTGCGAGGGCGACCAGCCGGGGGCGGCGCATGAAGTAGACGACGCCCTGCCGCACGGTCATGTCCTGGTCCGCGCCGCCCTCGTCGCGTGAGTCGTCCTTGCCGAGCGTGGTACGCGGCGCCGCCGGCGGGGTGGTCCTGGCGCCCCGGACCGCCTTGTGCACCGGACGGAGGAAGGGGATGACGCAGGCCACGAAGAGGAAGGAGAAGCCGTTGGCGGCGTACGCGGCCGCCGTGCCGAGGAAGCCCACCGTGATACCGGCGAGAGCGGCACCGGCGAGGCGGCCCGCGTTGTGCACGAGCGAGCCGACGCCGATGGCGGAGGGGACGTCCTCCGTACGGACGAGATCGTTGCCCAGCAGCGAACAGGCCGGGCCGTCGACCGTGGCGATCAGACCCGTGACGGCGGCCAGGGCCATCAGGACCCCGAGGTTGAGCTGGTCCACCGCCACCAGGACGGCCGTCAGGAACGCGACGGCGCCGAGCAGCGCCTGGCTGACGGCGGCCGTGACCTTGCGGGGCCACCGGTCGACGGCGGCGCCGCCCGCGAGGCTCATCAGCAGGCCGGGAGCCGCCTGGACGGACATGGACAGTCCTGTCGCGGCGGCGGACCCGGTGATCTGGAGGACCAGCAGGTTCTGGACCGTCAGCTGCATCCAGGTACCGGCGTTGGAGACGAAGTTCGCGACGGACCACCAGCGCATGCTGCGGTACTTCAGGGAACGCCACGGCGAGTGGTCGTCCGCCCCGGTCTTCGAGGGACGGCCGAAGCGCAGCCGGCGGGCCGGCTCGACGGCGTCGGGGACATGCGCGGAGGCGGGGACAAGGGCAGGGGCGGGCGCGGGGCCGGCAGGCGAAGAAGGCACAGTGAGGTATTCGAAAGACGAGCCGGGGCTCAAGTGGCGGAACGGCGGAAGCTCGGGACACCGGCTGCTCTGCGCGGCCGCTCCACCGGATCTGGCTGGTGCTGGGCCGCTGGTCGGCGGACCCATGACGCCTGTTCTGGGCGAGATGGTCCGGTCCGGGGCACGGCCTGGACCATCGTGGCAGAAGGGCTCGGCCGGTGCGGGCCGGAAGGCATCGCGCCACGGTCGCCGAGGGCCGCTATCCCTTGTGGCGTAAGGGATGCGGTACTGCTGGTGGGCTTGCTCACAGGCGCCGGACGGGCCCTGTGACGCGTCCGCCGCCAGGCCGGTCGGCGTGACCGCGACCACACCTGTCCGGCCCCGGCGCGGTGGCGTACTCCGGCGTGCCGGACCCGCCCATGGGCCTCACAGTGAGGTACGGGGCGGTTGCCCAGCGCACATCGCCCCGTCCGGCACAACGGAGGCAACGGAAGGCAGCGGCATGGAAAGCGGAGTGCGGGTCGACCTTCACGGCAAGCAGGCACTGGTGACCGGCGGCGCGCGGGGGCTGGGGGCCTCGATCGCGCGGCGGCTGGCCGGGGCCGGGGCATCCGTACTGGTGGCGGACCTGCGCAAGGACCTGGCGCGGGACCTCTGCAACGAACTGGGTGCGATGGGGCGCGGCGACGCGCGCTTCGTCGAGATGGACGTCCGCGACGCCGCGGCGGTCGCGGAGTTCTTCAAGGACCTGGAGGCCGAAGGGCAGGAGGTGGACATCCTGGTCAACAACGCGGCCGTGGACGTCTCCAAGCCCATCGAGCACCTGACGGCCGACGAAGTCACGCGGGTCGTCACGACGAACCTGCTGGGGCCGATGTACCTGTGCCTGGAGACCTACCGGCGCATGGTCGCGCGCGGCGGCGGCCACATCGTCAACATCCTCTCCACGGCGGCGAACCGCACCTGGACCGAGGCCGGCCCGTACGCGGCGGGCAAGTCCGGCCTGCGCGCCTTCACGCACACCCTCTTCAAGGAGGCGCAGCGGGACTGCCCGGGGATCGGCGTCACCGGCATCATCGCTGGCGGTATGGAAACACCGTTCATCATGGAGCGCTTTCCCGACGCCGACACCTCCATGCTGCAGAGCCCGGACATCGTGGCCGACACGGTGCTGTACGCCCTGTCCGTCCCGGCCGGCAGCGCGGTCTCCGAACTGGTCGTCGTACCGCGCACGGAGCCGTCCTGGCCCTGATCCCGCCATCCGTCCCGCTCACGAGAAGGATCATCCGCATGCCCAGTCCCGGGAACGCATCCTCACCAGTCGCCGTCATCACCGGCGCGGACTCGGGTATCGGGCGCGCCACGGCCGTCCGCCTCGCCGCGCAGGGCATGGATGTCGGCATCACCTTTCACACCGACCGGGAGGGCGCCGAAGCGACGGCGGAAGAGGTACGCGGGTACGGCCGCCGCGCGTCCGTCGCGGCCCTGGATCTCACGCTGCTGCCCGACGCGGCCGACGTGATCGATCAGCTGGCCCAGGAGCTGGGCCGTATCGACGTCCTGATCAACAACGCGGGCACCGGCACCGCCACACCGTTCCTCGAACTCGACCTCGCCAAGGTCCGCCAGGTCGTCGACGTGGACATGATCGGCCCGTTCCTGTGCGGTCAGCGGGCGGCGCGCCGCATGATCCAGCAGGGCGACGGCGGCAGGATCGTCAACGTCACCTCCGTCCACGAAACCGCGCCCCGCGTCGGCGCCGCGCCCTACTGCGCGGCCAAGGGCGGGCTCGGGCTGCTGACGCAGGTGATGGCCCTCGAACTCGCCGAGTACGGCATCACGGTCAACGCGGTCGCTCCCGGCGAGATCGCCACACCGATGACCGGCCAGGAGGACACGGACGTACGCACGGAGGTACGCCGCGGCATCCCGCTGGGGCGTCCCGGTGACGCGCGGGAGGTGGCCTCCGTCATCGCCTTCCTGGCGAGCCCGGACGCCTCGTACGTCACGGGTGCCTCATGGCAGGTGGACGGCGGCATGCTGCGCATGGGGCCCATGGCGGGCTCCCACCTGGACGACGACTCCTGGCGCCGTCCCTGAGGTCCCGGCTGCGGCTACATGAGTACCGCGAACGCCAGGAAGAAGGCCGCGCACAGCACCACCACCACGCCGATGGCGATCAACGGGCCCTTGGACCAGCCGCGCGGAGGTTCCACGCGCGGACCGGCGCCGGAACTGGTGCTCGCCTCGCCGGGCGGCGTCTCGCCGGGCGGCACGGCACCGCCCGGTTCGAGGCCGAGGGTCCGGTCCGGCTCGGGATCTGGGTTGTGTGGTGTGTTCATCTCGGGCAAGTGCCTTAAAACGCCCGAATCAATTACTTCCGGGCCTGGCGCGTCTTCGCGCGGTTCGCCTTGCGGATGGCCTCCAGCAGCTCGGGCTTGGTCATCCGGGAACGCCCGTCGACGCCGAGCCGCTTGGCCAGGTCGTACAGATGCTGCTTCGACGCCTGCTCGTCCACGCCCTCGCCGCTGCGCCCGCCCATCTGCCGCGGCCGCGCCGCCCTGGGATCCGACGGCCCCTTGCGGCCCTTCTCCTTGCGCTCCCAGTGATCGCCGACCTTCTCGTACTT
The DNA here is from genome assembly GCF_018614005.1 of Streptomyces sp. ISL-99. NCBI lineage: Bacteria > Bacillati > Actinomycetota > Actinomycetes > Kitasatosporales > Streptomycetaceae > Streptomyces > Streptomyces sp. ISL-99. Next base: position 24,127 of record NZ_JAGGPC010000079.1, on the reverse strand, counting down.
GTGCTTGAGCGCGCTGAAGGCCACGCGGTGGGCGCGCTCTCCCTCGCCGTACTCCTCGACGGCGGAGTCGTGCGCCTTGATCCAGGTGCGCTGCGCCTCCTCGGCGGACCGCTCCAGGGTCGACGGAAGTTCCTGCTCTCCCGGCACGGCGCTCACCCCATCTCTGCGATCGAACGAATGCCGGCGGGATACGGGTGCCCCAGCCCGCGGAATTCAGCCGTCCGGTCAGGAAGCGGAGCGGGGCGCTTGGGCGGGCTGTGCACGGGTACCCGCGGAATCAGTGGGGGCCGCGGCTACCGCCGCCCGTCCAGTGGAGGACCCGATGGGTCAGAAGGTTCGCGAAATCATGACGAGCGCCCCGGTCACCGTGGGCGTACTCACGGCAGTGAGCGAGGTCGCGCACCGGATGCGCGAGGAGAACATCGGCGCGGTTCTGGTCGCCGAGGGCGACACACTGCGCGGGCTGGTCACCGACCGGGATCTGGTGGTGCGCGTACTCGCCGAAGGGAAGGACCCGGGCGACACGACGGTGCGCGACGTGTGCAGCCCGGACCTGGTCACCGTCACAGCCGACGACGAGGTCGACCGCGCCATCGAGCTGATGCGTGAACACTCGCTGCGCCGGCTGCCGGTGGTGGAGGGCACTACCGCGGTGGGCATCGTGTCCCTGGGCGACCTGGCGATCGAGCGCGACCCCGGCTCTGCTCTGGGGGACGTGAGCGCCGCCAAGCCCAATACGTAGTACCTGACCGATACGCAGTACCCGACCGATACGCAGTACGTGAGAGAAGAGCGGCCGAACGGGTGGCGCTCCGCTCCGGCGGAGTGTGGCTGCCGTATCACCCTGCCCGGCGCGGGCAGGGTGGTGCCCGTTAACTCACTAAGCGCCCCCGAAGCGGAGTTGCTGAGCCGAGCCCCCGGGTGCCACCGGGGGCTCCGGCTTGTCCGCAGGCCGCCCGCTCAGGTCACGGGCTCCGGGGCCGGGACCGGCCCCGGCAGCGGGCCGGGCTCAGGCCTGGGCTCCGGCGGCGGGACCGGCGCGGGCGGGTCCGGTTCGGGCTGGGGCGGAGCCGGAGGCGCCGGATCGGGCCCGGGCGCCGGCCCCGGACCGGGCGCCGGCCCGGGTTGCGGCCCGGGACCCGGCGCTGGGGTCGGGGTGGGCGGGACGGGATCGTTCGGCGGTGTGCCCATGAGAAACCCTCATCAAACTCTGAAGAATCCGTCCGTGCGGCCTGGCGGGCCGTGAACCGACGGGGCGAGGGCCTCCGCCTCGCCCCGCGGCTGCTCCCGTCAGCGTCGGCGGGCCGACCACCCGGCGCCCACACCCGCCACATGCAGGGCGAGAAGGGCGAGCCCGACGAGCAAGAGGCTCATCGGTCCGAAGACCGCTTCCGTCGACGTCTCGGTCGCGTTGATGATGAAGGCGATGATGAAGACCACCGCCGCCGCGAATGCCAGCATGTGCTTCTCCTGCCACTTGACGGCGCACCACGCGCAGTTCCGGTGGCTGTGCCGCTACCGGCCTTTTTCCCCGCCGCGTGCCGGTCATTCCTCCGGTGGTAGCGTCGTCCCATGACCCCGGAAGACCTCGCCGATCTCGCGCACCTGCGCCGAGCGCGGGATCTGATCGACCGGGAGTACGCCCAGCCGCTCGATGTGCCGACGATGGCCCGCCACGCGCTCATGTCGCCGGCGCACTTCTCGCGCCGGTTCCGGGCGGCCTATGGCGAGACGCCGTACAGCTGTCTCATGACCCGCCGCATCGAGCGGGCGATGGCGCTGCTGCGCGGGGGTATGAGCGTGACCGACGCGTGCATGGCGGTCGGCTGTACCTCGCTCGGCTCGTTCAGCTCGCGGTTCACCGAGGTCGTGGGGGAGACGCCGAGCGCGTACCGCGGCCGGGAGCACCCCGCCGTGGCGGCGATGCCCGCGTGCCTGGCGAAGGTGCACACCCGCCCGACGAGAAATCCGCCGAGCAGGATCCGAGAAGCGGGCCGCGTCGGCGCTGCCTAGTGTGGGCGACATGACCATCGCTCTCCAGTACTGCCACATCACCGTCAACGACGTGGACGAGTCGCTCGCGTTCTACCGCGACGCGCTCGGCCTCGAAGTGCGCAATGACGTCGCCTCCGGCGGGTTCCGCTGGGTCACTCTCGGCAGCGCGACTCAGCCGGGCCTCGAAATCGTGCTCTCGGAACCGCACGCCGGCCGTTCCCAGGCCGACGGCGACGCCCTGCAGGAACTCCTCACCAAGGGCGTCCTGCCGATGACCGTTTTCAGCACCGACGATCTCGACGCGACCTTCGAGCGGGTACGGGCGTCCGGCGCCGAGGTGCTCCAGGAGCCCATCGATCAGCCCTGGGGGCCGCGCGACTGCGCGTTCCGCGACCCCTCGGGCAACATGGTGCGGATCCAGCAGGCGGCCAAGGCGTAAGCCGTCGCCCCCCGGCCGACCACCCGCTCACCTCGCCGGATTCAGATACGGCAGCACCTTGTCCGGCGTCAGCGGCAGGTCCCGCAGCCGGGCTCCCGTCGCGTGGTGCACGGCGTTGGCGATCGCCGCCGCCGTGCCGACGATGCCGATCTCGCCGATGCCCTTGCTGCCCATCGGGTTGAGGTGCGGATCGTCCTCGTCGACCCAGTACGCCTCGATCGCCGGCACGTCCGCGCACGAGGGCACGTGATACGAGGCCAGATCGTGCTCCGCGAAGTCCCCGAACGCGGGGTCCATGGTGCTTTCCTCGGTCAGCGCCATGCCGATCCCCATGGCCATCGCGCCGATGAACTGGGAGCGTGCGGTACGGGGATTGAGGATGCGCCCGGCGGCGTACACGCCGAGGAGGCGGCGTACGCGGACCTCGCCCGTCACGGTGTCCGCCTGCACCTCGGCGAACTGCGCGCCGAACGCGTGCCGGGCGTACGGCGAATCCTCCGCCACTTCCTGCTCGGTGTCGGCCGCGGCGGTGACGCCCTCGGTCGGCACGCCGTCGTAACGCTCACGAAGGCGCTCGACCAGGAGCGCGCACGCCTTGTGCACGGACCAGCCCCACGACGCCGTCCCCGACGAGCCGCCCGCGAGCGGCGCCGCGGGCAGGTCGCTGCTGCCGATCTCCACGCGCACCGACTCCAGGGGCGCGCCCAGCACATCGGCGGCGATCTGCGCGAGCACGGTGCGGGCGCCGGTGCCGATGTCGGTGGCGTTGACCCGGATCACGTACGTACCGTCGGGGGCGGCGTGCGCGGTGGCGGCCGACGGGCTGACGAGGACCGGATAGGTGGCCGCGGCGACCCCGGTGCCGAGCAGGCGATCACCCTCGCGGCGGATGCCGGGCCGCGGGTCGCGCCGTTCCCAGCCGAAGCGCCGCGCTCCTTCCCGCAGGCACTCGGCCAGGTGGCGGCTGCTGAAGGGGTTGCCGCTGTCGGGTTCGGTGTCCGGTTCGTTGCGCAGGCGCAGTTCCACCGGGTCGAGACCGGCGGCGACGGCGAGTTCGTCCATCGCCGACTCCAGCGCGTACATCCCGGACGCCTCGCCCGGAGCACGCATCCACGACGGGGACGGCACGTCCAGGGCGACGACCTGGTGACTGGTGCGGCTGTGCGGCGAGGTGTACATGCCCCGCGCCGGAACGGCCGCCTGCTCCACGAACTCCTTGACCGTCGACGTCTGCGTGACCACCTCGTGGGCGAGCGCGGTGATGACGCCGTCGGCCCCGGCCCCCAGCCGCACGCGCTGCACGGTCGGCGCCCGGTGGCCGACGACCGCCGCGAGCTGACGGCGGGGGAGTGCCAGCTTGACGGGGCGCCCGGTGTGCCGGGCGGCCATGGCCGCCAGCACCACCTGCGGGCGCGGGGTGCCCTTGGAGCCGAACCCGCCGCCCACGTGCTCGGAGACGACGGTGACCTGCCGCTGCTCCAGCCCGAAGACCTGGGTGAGGGTGTCCCGTACCTTCGTGGAGCCCTGACTGGAATCGTGCACGGTCAGATGCCCGTCGTCCCACCACGCGGTCGAGGCGTGCGGCTCCATGGGATGGTTGTGCAGCGCGCTCATGGTGTACGTGGCGTCGATCCGGACGGCGGCGGCGGGGTAGGCCGAGTCGAAGTCGCCGCGTTCGCGGACGGCGGGGTTCTCACCGTTCGCCGCCTCCGGCGTGTAGAGGCCCGGATGGCCGGTGGTCAGCCGTACGTCGTGCTCCTCGGCCGCGTACTCGACCCGCAGCGCCTCGGCTGCCGCACTGGCGTTCTCCGGCGTGTCGGCGACCACCAGGGCGACGTGCCAGCCGCGGTGGGGGACGCGGTCGTTCTGGAGGACCGCGAGTGTCGGGTCGTCCGGCTCCTTGAGGCGGGGCGCGTTCTCGTGGCTGAGCACGGTGTGCACGCCCGGCAGGGCCAGCACTTCGTCGGCGTGTACGGCGGTGACCCGGCCGCGCGCGACGGTGGCGGGCACGGGCACGGCGTAGGCGCAGCCCGGCGGGGTGTGCTCGACCGCGTAGCGCGCGGCGCCGGTGACCTTGTCGCGGGCCTCTGAGCGGACGGCGGGCGTGCCCAGTGGGGTCTGTGCGTGCGTCATGACGGATTGTCACGTCCTCAGGTACGGGAAGCGAGCTCGGCCAGCACGCTGATGGCGAGGTTCCGGGCGAGCGGCACTTTGAAGCCGTTGTCACGCAGCGGCTCGGCCGCGGCGAGCTCGGCGTCGGCCGCGCGGGCGTACGTCTCCTCGGTGGCGGGCGCTCCGCGCAGCACCTCTTCGGCCGCGCGGGCACGCCAGGGCACGTGCGCGAGCCCGCCGAAGGCGAGTGTGGCGTCCCGGACCACGCCGCCCTCGACGCGCAGGGCGGCGGCGACGGAGGCGAGCGCGAAGGCGTACGAGGCGCGGTCGCGGGCCTTGCGGTAGCCGCACCGGGTGCCGGGCAGGGCGGGCGGGAGGGTCACGCCGGTGATCAGCTCGCCCGGACGGATGACGGTGTCCTGATCGGGGCGGTCGCCGGGCAGCCGGTGGAAGTCGGTGACCGCGACGGTGCGTGCGCCCTGCGGGCCGTGCAGGTGGACGGCGGCGTCGAGAGCGGCCAGCGCGACGGCCATGTCGGAGGGATGGGTGGCGACGCAGTGCGCCGAGTGGCCGAGCACCGCGAGATCGCGGTGGACGCCTTCGCGGGCGGGGCATCCGGTGCCGGGCTCGCGCTTGTTGCAGGGCTTCGAGACGTCCTGGAAGTACGTGCAACGGGTGCGCTGGAGCAGGTTTCCGCCGGTCGTGGCGGTGTTGCGCAGCTGCCCCGAGGCGCCGGAGAGCAGGGCCTGAGACAGGGCGGCGTAGCGCGTGCGCACGGTCGGGTGGGCGGCCAGATCGCTGTTGCGTACGGTCGCGCCGATGTGCAGCCCGCCGTCGGGCGTCTCGTCGATCCCGTCCAGCGGCAGGCGGCTGACGTCGATGAGGAGGTCCGGCGCCGCGACCCCGAGTTTCATCAGGTCGACGAGGTTGGTGCCGCCGCCGAGGTACTGCGCCCGCGGATGGCCGGCGAAGGCGCCGACCGCCTCGTCGGCGCTCTCGGCACGGAAGTACGCGAACGGCTTCACGTCGCCACCTCCTCGATCGCGTCCACGATGTTCGGATACGCGCCGCAGCGGCAGAGGTTGCCGCTCATGCGCTCCCGGATCTCGTGCGGGGTGAGGGCGGCGGGACCGCCGGGAGAGAGCTCGGGGGACGTGACGTACGAGGGGTGTCCCTCGGCGGCTTCGGCCAGCACCCCGACGACCGAACAGATCTGCCCCGGCGTGCAGTAGCCGCACTGCAGGGCGTCCCGAGCGACGAACGCCTCCTGGACCGGATGAAGCCGCTCGCCGTCGGCGAGGCCTTCGACGGTGGTGACGTGCGCGCCGTTGTGGGCGGCGGCGAGCAGCAGGCAGCTGTTGGCGCGCCGGCCGTCGACGATCACGGTGCAGGCACCGCACTGGCCGTGGTCGCAGCCCTTTTTCGCTCCCGTGAGGCCCACATGCTCACGCAGGGCGTCCAGGAGTGTGGTGCGGTGGTCGAGCATCAGCGTGTGCGCGGTGCCGTTGACGTGAAGGGTGAGGACAGAGCTGTGCGCGTTCTCCTGCTGGCTGGTTGGCTCCACTCCGTCGCGCCTTTCGGTCCGAAGGTCTCGCGTCGTACCTCTTCCTATCAAAATGTCCCCCTTTGCGCGTTTCGGTTCAGCCGGTCCTGGAGGGGTACTGGGGTGGGACGCAAGCCCGAGCAAGAGCAAGGAGACCGGTATGGCCATCGCGAAGTACTGCCTCGTGGCCGTGGACTGTCCGGATCCGCAGGCACTCGCCGGTTTCTACGCCGCGGTGCTGGGCGGCGAAGTGAAGAACGACGACGAGGACTGGTACGACCTGCACGTACCGGGCGGGGCCCGTATCGCCTTCCAGCGTGCGCCGGGTTTCCGGCCGCCGGACTGGCCGCGGGCCGATCAGAACTCGCAGCAGATGCATCTGGACTTCGAGGTACCGGACATCGAGGCGGCGCAGGCGCAGGTGCTCGCACTCGGCGCCACCCCGCGCGACGTGGACGACGACGACGGGAAGCGGGGCTTTCGGGTGTACGCCGATCCGGCGGGCCACCCGTTCTGCCTCTGCCGCGAAGAGGAGGACCGGACCCATGAGTGACCCGCGGACCGAAGACCCCGAGGAGACCGGCACGCCCGTGCCGAGGGACCTGCCCGACCAGCAGGCACAGGACGGCGAGGACCCGCTGGACGAGGCCGGCGGCCGTACCGGGGACGAACGCGAACACGAGACCGGGCAGGCACCCGACACCGGCCAGGGGCCGGTCCCGGACGAGCCGTCCGGCTGAATGAGCGGAACGTGACGGAACGCTCCCGGATTGCAGGCACGGGGTGACCGGCGCAAGGTGGACGAGCCAGGTCAGTCACCTCTGATCGCCGTGGAAGTCTGAATTTTCTGGAAGGAAGGCCTCGTGAGCAAGGCAAAAGCGAAGGCGAAGCAGGTCAAGGGCAAGATGAAGGAAGCCGCGGGCAAGACCGCCGACGACCGGTCCATGCAGGCGGAAGGCCGCGGCGAGCAGCTGCGGGGCAAGGCCCAGGAAACGGCCGAGAGGGCCGGCGAGCGGGTCAAGAAGTCGCCCAACAAGTAGCCCCGGTACCGGACAGGTACGGAAAAACGGGCCGCGCGGCTCCGGCCGCGCGGCCCGTTGGTCTGCTCCGTGAGGAAGGAACGGCGACATGGACCGCGCGGCTGTCTTCGACGTCGACGGAACGCTGGTCGACACCAACCATCTGCATGTGACGTCCTGGTGGGAGGCGTTCCGCCAGGCCGGGCACGACGTTGTGATGCACGACATCCACCGGGCCGTCGGCCTGTCGGGTCACGACCTCATCGCCCATCTGCTCGGAGAAGAACGCGACACCGGCCAGGACGACCGCATCAGCGCCGCCCACAAGACCCTGTACGCGACGTACGCGGACCGGCTGCCCGCCCTGCCCCAGGCCGGCCGGCTGCTGCGCACTCTCGCCGGGCAGGGCTGGACCGTCGTCCTCGCCACCTCGGCGAGCGGCGGGGAACTCGACGCGCTGCGCCGTGCCATCGACGCCGACGACGCGATCACCGCCACCGCGAGCTCCGAGGACGTCGACGAGGGCAAGCCGGCTCCCGAGCCGGTCGAACGGGCACTGGAACTGGCCGGCGTGCCCGCGGACCGCGCGGTGTTCGTCGGCGACACGGTGTGGGACATGGCGGCCGCCACCCGGGCGGGCGTACTCGCTGTGGCGCTGCGATGCGGCGGCATCCCCCAGGCCGACCTGGAGGAAGCCGGGGCCGCAGCCGTCTACCAGGACCCCGCCGACCTGCTCGCGCGGCTCGACGACAGTCCGGTCGCCCGGCTGCGGGCGTGATTGGACGGCGCTCGTACGGGAACGCGTGCCCCGTCGTAGGCAGGCACGGCTCCGGAGGCGGCAGTGGCAGGCAGGGAGAGTGACCACCGGTCGCACACGGGCGGCGCCGCGTTCGGCCGTATGTGGCGGTGGGTGTCCTGGGAGGCGTCGGCCATCGGGCGCTCCGCCCGCCGCGCGGCAGCCGGCCCCGGACCGGAGCGTGACGTAGTCACCCAGTCCCTGAAGGCGGCGGGCGCCGCGGCGGCGGCCTGGGCGCTGGCGGGCTGGTGGTGGAACGCGCCGATGGCCCTGATGGCCCCCTGGACGGCGGTCGTACTCGTACAGAGCACTGTCTACCGGTCCCTGCGGTCCGGAGTGCAGCAGCTCGTCGTGATCGCCGTGGGCACCGTACTCGCGGCGGGAGCGGCCAATCTGACGGGCAACACCATGGCCGCCATGGCCCTGGTGCTGCCGGTCGCCGTCCTGCTCGGCACCTACGCGCGCTTCGGGGAGCACGGTCTGTACGCGCCGACCACCGCACTGTTCGTACTCGCCTACGGCTCCCACTCGGCACTCGACGTCCTGCACCGGCTGTTCGAGTCGGCCGTCGGCGCGGTCATCGGCATCGCGGTGAACGCGCTGATTCTCCCGCCGGTCCACCTGCGCAGCGTCCGGGACTCGCTGCACAGACTGCCCTTGCAGAGCGCCGAGCTGCTGCACGCCATTGCCGACGGTCTGCGGGAGGGGTACGGGCGCCAGCAGGCAGAGGCCTGGCACGACCGCGCGCGGCGGATCACGGGCATCTTGTCGGACCTGCGCGACGCGCGGCTGTGGACCCGCGAGAGCTACCGCCTCAACCCGGGCCGCAAGATGCGCCGTACCGGCCCGCCGCTGCCCCCGGCCGAGTGGGACCAGGCGTGGGAACGGATCGCCGACCCGCTCGTGGCCCTCACCCGCACCCTCACCAGTACGGTCAGCGACGAGCCCATGCTCAGGCCGCTTCCCGATGCGGCCCTGGAGCATCTCTCGGACCTCCTGCGGGCGGCGGGCGACGTGTGCGCGGCCGATCTGGCTGTCCTCGAAGGCCGGGGCCACAGCGCGCGGGAGGAACGCGCGCTCGCTCTGGAGTCCGCCTGGGCCGCCCACGGGCGGCTGAAGAGGCAGCTGCTGGAGCAGGACAGTGAGACGGCCACGTCACTGGGGGGTCTCGTCGCGGAGTCGCAGCAACTCCTTTACGAGCTCGCACCGGTGGAGAGCGACGTCGGAGCATATGGCGACCGGGACAGTGGGTAAAGCGGCGCTTTTGGGGCACCCGGTGGCCAAAGCCTCAAAAGGCCCTCAAAAGTTTGAGGCCTGAGATTCCGAGGCCCGGAGACCTGAAGCGCTGAGACCTGAACCTGAGCCGAGGGGGTGCGTCATGGTCCTGAGTGACGTCCTCCAGTCGCGCGGGCAGACCCGTCGGCTGACCCTGTGCGGCACCGAGGACGTGGTGGGGCGCTGCCGGGACTTCAGCCGGGAGGCCCTGGCCGACTGGCAGTGGATTCCGGCCGCCGACGAAGAGGAGCAGGCAGTCGTCGACGATGTGCTGCTGCTCGTGTCCGAGGTGGTCACGAACGCCTGTCTGCACGCCGGTGGGCCCCGGGAGTTCGTACTGAACTGCACAGCCGCCCGGCTGCGCATCGAGGTCACCGACGGCAGCCCTGTGCATCCGTCGCCCCGGCCGTCCGGCGTGGCCGCCCCCGGCGGGCACGGCCTGACCGTGCTGCGGCGCCTTGCCCGGAGCTGGGGCTCTCTGCCGCGGGGAAGCGGCAAGACGGTGTGGGTGGAGGTGGCGGCGCCGCACGGCTCCCGGCAACGGGGGGCCTAGCGGCCAGGCCGTCGTCCTCCGCCAGGAGCGCGTCGCGCAGTGTCGTCAGGATGCGCGTGAGAAGCCGGGACACCTGCATCTGCGAGATGCCCATCCGTTCGCCGATCTCCCGCTGGGTCAGCTCCTCCACGAACCGCATGGTGAGGATCATCCGGTCCCGCTCGGCAAGGCCGGCCACCAGCGGTTTCAGCGCCACCACGCACTCGACGGTGTCGTACGCGAGGACCTCCTGGCCGAGACAGCACTGCGCGAAGCCCGCGGGCGCGTCGTCGAAGACCACGTCGAGGGAGCGGGCGTTGTAGCCGTTCGCGGCCCGGCGGCCCTCCCGGACCTCGGCCTCGTCCACGCCCAGATGGGCCGCCAGCTCGGCCGCCGTCGGCTCCCGGCCCAGCCCCTGCTCCAGGATGTCGGACGCCCGGGCGATGTCGATCCGGAGCTCCTGGAGCCGGCGCGGCACGCGGACGTCCCAGCTGTTGTCGCGGAAGAAACGCTTGATCTCGCCCTCGATCGTCGGCAGTGCGAAGGACGGGAACTCCACCTCACGCCCGACGTCGAAACGGTCGATGGCCTTGATCAGCCCGATGGTGCCCACCTGGACGACGTCTTCCATGGGCTGGTTCCGGTTGCGAAACCGCGAGGCGGCGTACTTCACCAGGCTGAGGTTGATCTCCACCAAGGTGTTGCGCACGTACGCGTACTCGGGTGTTCCCTCCTTCAGTGACGCCAGGCGCTCGAACAGTGAGTCGGAGAGGGTGCGGGCGTCCAGCGTGCAGAGGGTGCGTGGATCCGGGATGTCGGGAAGGCCGGCCAGTCCCGGCGGTCGTGAGCCGGGTGCGGTGGAGTCGGATTCGGGTTCACGGGTACGCAGGCGGCTGGACATGAGGCTCCTTCGACGCGCTGGGGGAACCGTCGTACGAGCGTCCTGCCGATATCTTACCCAAATGGGCGTTTAGTCGCTTTCTTGCGAGGTGTGGGGCGAGGCCCGGCCCTCGCCCGGCCCACTAGCTCGCCTTACGACCCGCGAGCGGCGCGGTCTGTTCGCCGCTTCCCTTGCGTACGCCGTCCAGGAACTCCCGGATCGCGTCGGTGGACGTACGCAGCGGCTGCCAGTCCAGTTCCCGGCGCGCGCGGGACGAGTCCAGCACGGGCAGCCGCAGCACCGCGTCGAACAGGTGCGGCGACGCGGGGGCGAGGTGCGCGTTCCAGGCCGCCGCCAGCGCGGCGCGGACCACTCCCGTGGGCACCCGCACCACCTTCGCCTCCAGCAGGTCCCCCAGAACCCGCGCGTCGACGACGGGATCGGCGGCCAGGTTGAACGCTCCGCTCACCTCCCGCAGCACGGCCTGCCGGTAGGCCTGCGCGGCGTCGTCGGTGTGCAGGGCCTGCAGGACGAGTCCCTTCAGATCGGGCACCCAGGGCAGCAGGTCCGGCCGTACCAGCGGGCCGGGCAGGAAGCGCCCGGCGAAGATGCGCCGCTGCTCGCTCGCCGACGTCTCCTTGAACAGGAACGCCGGACGCATGCGTACGACGCGGACGTGCGGGTGCTCGTACTCGAAGGTGTCCAGCACCCGTTCGAGGTAGGCCTTCTCGCGGCAGTACGCGGCGTCCGGCCAGCCGTGGGTGGGCCAGGACTCGTCGACGCCGGGGGCCTCCTTGGGTCCCGGCGAGTACGCGCCGACCGACGACGCGTGGACGAGCGCGGGCACTCCGGCGACCGCGACCGCCTTGAAGACCCTGAGGGAGCCGAGGACGTTGGTCTGCCAGGTGACCACCGGGTCGTGGGTCGGCTGGAAGCGCCAGGCGAGATGGACCACGGCGTCGGCGCCGGCGAAGTAACCGGCGAGCCCGTCACCGTTCTCCTCCTCGCCCAGGTCCACAGCAGCCCATTCGGTCCGCGGAAAGGCCAGGTCGGGAACCCTGCGCGCGAGGCCGAGGACGGAGCCGACCTGTGGATCCTCCGCGAGTGCGCGCACCACACTCGTGCCGACGTTTCCGGTGGCGCCCGTGACGACCACCCGCAGCCCTGTTGTCTCGTTCATGAGGCACTCCGTGACCTTGCTCGTCGTTGCCGTGCTCCCGAACCAGGCGGACCTCCTTCGGGTCCCCAGAACAGAACGGGTGAAACGGACGGCCCGGAAGCCCTGGTCACGACCCCTCGCGCCGCCCGCCGGTCCTCCGCAGGACCCGCAGCAGGTATTCCTTGCGGTTCAGCGGGTCGTGGTCCGTCCGTGGCCTGGCCGGGGCCGCGCCACGCACCGGCCGGTAGTGGTCGAAGGCGCACTCCAGGAGGCCCTCGCCGCGCGTCAGCGACGGCAGGCGCTGCTCCAGTTCGTGCATCCGGGCCGCGGGAATGTCCCCCTCCAGCAGAGCCGACGCACCCCGCACCTCCTGGGTGCGCGCAGCGGCCCGCAGCCGTGCCAGCACGGGCAGGACCACTCCGAGCGTGTCGGCCGGTACGTCGAGAGAAAACCGGTGCATCGGCTCGTGCACCACGGTGGTGGCCCGCCGCAGCGCGCTCATCAGGACCAGCGGTGTCAGGTTGCGGAAGTCCGCGGACGTGCTCGACATGCTCTTGTCGAAAACGGCGTGCGAGTGGCTCTGCCGCGGCCAGTAACCGCAATGCGTCATGGTGACCGTGCAGTCGGTGACCTGCCACCCGTGGACGCCCTGGAGCAGCGTCTGCCTCACGGTGTCCTCGACCGCCTTGAAGAAGGAGTACGGCATCGCCCCGAGCTCGACCTCCAGCCGGAATTCCACCCCCGCGCCGACCGGTGCGGGATCGACGCGCAGTCCGACGGTCGCCAGAAACGGATTGGGCTCCTTGTCGATGATCTCGAAAGCCGCCCCCGTGCCGGCCGGCCGTTCCACGCAGATAGTGGTCGTCTTGCGGAAAGTGACGTCAAGACCGAAGTCGTCGGCCAGGGTTGCCTGGATGACCTCCTTCTGCACCTCGCCGTAGAGCGAGACGAACACTTCCCCGCGGATGTCGTCCTGCCGCAGATTGATCAGCGGGTCCTGCTCGGCGAATTGGGCCAGCGCGAGGTGCAACGCGCCTTTGTCCGCCGGACGGCAGGGAACCACGACCGTTTCCAGCGTCGGCGGGGCGAAATGGTGACGTGCCGACGCGGCCGGCGCCGCACCGATCCAGTCACCGATACGGACATCGCCGAGCCCCCGGATTTTCCCGATCCGCCCCGCCCGGACCGAGTCGCAGTCGACGATCCCGGCGGCGTGGAGCAGCCGCTCGTTCTCGGGCCGCAACCGCTTTTCTTACGTCGCGCGGGTGGCCGGGCGGGCGTTACCGGACGAGCAGAGTGAGCGCGGCGCACCCCCCGCTCGCCGCGCCGGCGCACACGACGGCCACCGCCACGCAACGCGCCCTGAGCTGCCGGTAGCGCTCGGTGTACTCCGCGCGCAGTGTGGTGGCGCGGGCCGACACGCGCACCAGCATGGCGCGCGAGGCCGCGAGCCGCTCGGCCGTGTAGACGCGCTCCACGTCCTCGCGCTGCGCGGTGGTCAGCCACGGCAGCTGCTCGGTGAACCGGTCGGCATGGCGGCGCGCATCCGCCACCTCGGCACTCCACAGGAGATAGCCCTCCAGCTGGGCCAGACCGCGGTCGCTCTCCATCTCGGGCTCCACGCTCGCTCCTCCCTGCCTCTTCCGGGCGGTGTCCTACTGCTTGTCTCCCGGAGCCACGGTCACGGAGGCGTCGGGGCGGTTGTGCGCCTGGTCGAGGGCGGCGATCACCGGGTGGTGCAGGTCGAAGGCGGGGGACTCGGAGCGGATCCGCGGGAGGGTGACGAAATTGTGTCGGGGCGGCGGGCAGGAGGTGGCCCACTCCAGTGAACGGCCGTAACCCCAGGGGTCCTCGACCTTCACCGGCTCGCCGTACTTCGCGGTCTTCCAGACGTTGTAGAAGAACGGGAGCAGCGACATGCCCAGCAGGAACGAGCTGATCGACGAGACCGTGTTCAGTGCGGTGAAGCCGTCGGCGGCGAGGTAGTCCGCGTACCGGCGCGGCATGCCCTCGGCGCCGAGCCAGTGCTGCACCAGGAACGTGCCGTGGAAGCCCACGAACAGTGTCCAGAAGGTGATCTTCCCCAGCCGCTCGTCCAGCAGTTTGCCCGTGAACTTCGGCCACCAGAAGTGGAACCCCGCGAACATCGCGAAGACCACGGTGCCGAACACGACGTAGTGGAAGTGCGCGACGACGAAGTACGTGTCGGTCACATGGAAGTCCAGCGGCGGCGAGGCCAGGATGATGCCGGTCAGACCGCCGAAGAGGAACGTGACGAGGAAGCCGGTCGCCCACAGCATCGGCGTCTCGAAACTGAGCGAGCCCTTCCACATGGTGCCGATCCAGTTGAAGAACTTCACCCCGGTCGGCACGGCGATCAGGAACGTCATGAACGAGAAGAACGGCAACAGCACGGCGCCGGTCGGGAACATGTGGTGCGCCCACACGGTCGCCGAGAGACCGGCGATCGCGATCGTCGCGCCCACCAGACCGATGTAACCGAAGATGGGCTTGCGGCTGAAGACCGGGATGATCTCGGTGACGATGCCGAAGAACGGCAGCGCGATGATGTACACCTCCGGGTGCCCGAAGAACCAGAAGAGGTGCTGCCACAGCAGCGATCCGCCGTTGGCCGGGGAAAAGATCTGCGCACCGAACTTGCGGTCGGCCTCCAGGGCGAGGAGCGCCGCCGCGAGCACCGGGAAGGCGAGCAGGACCAGTACACCGGTCAGCAGGATGTTCCAGGTGAAGATCGGCATGCGGAACATCGTCATGCCGGGTGCGCGCATGCAGATGATCGTGGTGATGAAGTTGACCGAACCGAGGATCGTGCCGAAGCCGGAGAAGGCCAGACCCATGATCCACAGGTCGGCGCCGACGCCCGGCGTATGAACCGCGTCGTTCAGCGGGGAGTAGGCGAACCAGCCGAAGTCCGGCGTGCCGTCCGGAGTGAGCAGGCCCCCCACCGCGATGGTCGAGCCGAAGAGGTACAGCCAGTACGCGAACATGTTCAGCCGCGGGAACGCCACGTCGGGCGCGCCGATCTGCAGCGGCATGATCCAGTTGGCGAATCCGGCGAACAGCGGCGTCGCGAACATCAGCAGCATGATCGTGCCGTGCATCGTGAACGCCTGGTTGAACTGCTCGTTCGAGATGATCTGAATGCCCGGCCGGGCGAGTTCGGCGCGCATGAGGAGCGCCATCACGCCGCCGATGACGAAGAACACGAACGACGTGGTCAGGTAGAGCGAACCGATCGTCTTGTGGTCGGTGGTGGTCAGCCACTTGATGACGACGCTGCCCCGCCGGTGAGGGTGGACCGGAAGCTCGTCCTCGTAGCTCTCCGGTTCCGGGCCGGCCGATCCTGCGGTGTTCATCGTCGTCATTACGACGTTCCTCCGGTTGAAAATCGCGTGTGGCGGCCCGCCGGCCTCCTGCCCGGCAGCAAACCAGTCGCGCGACGCCGATGCGCGCCCAGAGACTGATGCGACGTCGACTTCACCCGTTCGGCGCCTCGGAGACCGGAGTGTCGGGAGCGGGCGGCAGCGGCGTCAACGGGGACGCCGGCGCGGGGGAGTCCGGGGCCGGGGAGTCCGGGGCCGGGGATTCGGGGTCGGTCTCGGGCGACGCCGGCTCCGAGGCGGGGGACTCCGGCAACGGCGATTCGGGCGCCGGCGTCAACGGCGACTCGTCCGGGGACTGCGGAGGGGAAGTCGTGTCCGTGGTGGTGGGCGGCGCGGTCTGCTCGTCGCCGTCGCCCGTGTCGCCCGTGTCGCGGGTGAACCAGTCGTTGCTCTCCGGGTCGTACACGGTGAATTCCTTCACCGGCCGGTCCGCGGGCGCCACCGTCACCACGTCCGTGGGCCGGTACCCGGGCCATGATGTGCCCGCCCGCTTGGGCGTGCCCTGGACGGCGACCGGCGGGCGCAGCGGATTGCCGCACGCGCAGCGCACCCGCGGTACGCCCCGGTCGTCGACGAGGACCGCGGTGCCGGCCTGCAGTACGGCCTGGTAGGGCGTGGGAGCGCCGTTGCGGTAGCCGTGGTTGGTGACCCGGGTGTCCATCCGCAGCTGCACGGGCGTCAGCGACCGCAGGTACGCGGGTACGCCGGTGGGCTCGATGTCCAGGACGGAGGCGAACGCCGCGTTCTTGTCCTGCTGGGAGGTGAGCGCGGAGATCTGCTTCTCCACGTTGCAGCTGGCGACGTTCCGGGTCCCGCCGTACACACCCGGGGCCGACCCACGCACCGCACGGGTGACGTTGGTCCGCGTCGGTGACACACCCGGCTGCACGCCCGGCGGTGTGGTCGGTGACGCCGTCGCCGCGGAGGTGTTGCGCGCCGTCGACTCGGTGTACGGATCGGGCCCGGACGAGGCGGCGGGCTCCAGGAACACCTCGCCGCTCGCGACCGTACCGCCGTCCGGGCGGGTGAGGACGACGGTCAGCACCACCGCGGCCACGATGGCGGCCGCGATGGCCGCGACCCGCGGTACGGACCGCCACCAGGGGCGGCCGGGGCCCTCGGGTCCGCCCGCACCACCGGGACCGCCCGTACCGCCGCCGCTCGGAGGGCCGGACGGCGGACCGGAAGGCGTGCCGGGCGGGGGCGGTGCACCCGGTCGCGAAGGACCGGAGAGCGGGCCGGAGGGGGGCCCTTTGGGGCGGTCGGACGACGGCGGCTGGGCACTCACTGGCGGTTCTTCCCAACGTAGGGATCGGTCGCGATGCGTGAACTTCTTCCCACCCTGCGTGCTTCTTGCGCGCTTCGCACCCGTACGGCCCGCAAGCTGACGCGGTCGGCCCCCTCCGGCGGCGGACTGCCCGGCGTGTGCTTAGCGTGGCAGGGTGAGCCAGCAGGAGTTCAGCGACCACAGCCGCGCCACCGGCGCCGCACACGTCTGGCGTGACGCCCTCGTGGCGGTGCTCGCCGGCCTGGCGGCCATGGCCGTCACGGCGGCCCTCGGCCTGTGGGCCGCGGGCGCGGCCGACCTGCCGGGAGGCGCGTTCCCGCGCGTCGTCGCGGCCGTCGTCGTGATGGCGGTCGGCGGCTCCGTCGACATCTCCGGCGACGCGGGAGCGATCGCGGAAACAAGGGCCGACCTCTCGGTGCTGCCGCTCTCCGTGACCCTCGCCGGGGCCCTGGTGATCGCCACGCTCTTCCTGCGGCCGCTGCGGCACCGGGCCGTCGCCAGTACGCGCGAACTCGCCGGACGGGCCGCGTGGTTGGCGGGCGTGTGGGTACTGGCGCTCATCGTCCTCTCGCTCCTCGCGCGGCACTCCTTCAGCATCCCGCTGCAGGACCCGACGGGCGGCCTCCTCGAGGACGTGATCGCCGACGCCGCACCCGAGGTCGGGTTCCGGACCGACATCCCCGTCACCCTCCTCTTCGGACTGCTCTGGCTGGCGGGCCTCCTCGTCCTCGCCCTCCTGGTGTCGCGCAGAGCCCCGCTCCCCGCCCGCCTCCTGCGCTTCCAGGAGCCCGTACGCCCGGCCGCGTTCGCCATGGTCGTGCTGCTGCTCTCGTACGTCGTCCTGGGACTGATCCTCGCGCTCGTCGTCGTGGTGACGCACGGCCACCGGGCCGAGACGTTCGCCGTGATCCTGCTCGGACTGCCGAACCTCGCCTGGCTCGCCCTCACGCTGGGTCTCGGCGGGTCCTGGGAGGGGAAGGTGGACGGGCCCTTCGGGCTGCCGATGCCGCAGGTTCTGGACGAGGTACTCCGTACGAAGGACATCGCCACCCTCGGTCTCGGCACGCTCACCGAGCACGACGGACGGGCGTGGTGGCTGCTGGTCGCCGCCGTGGTCCTGGTGCCGGCCGCCGCGTTCCTGATGGCCGTCCGCTCACCCGCACGGACGAAGGCCTGGCAGCACGCCGTACACATGGCCGTCGCCCTGACCCTCACGGTGCTGATGATCTGCCTGGTCGCCCGCCTCTCCGCGCATTACGGTCTGTCGCTGCTGGGCATCGGCGAGCTCCTGGACCTGGGCGGCGGACTCGGCGGGGAGGTCTCGCTGCGGCCGCGCCTGTGGACGACGCTCGGCCTGGCCGTGCTGTGGGGGCTGGTGGCAGGTTTCCTCGGCAGCCTGGCGGCCGCGCGGGTCCACCGGCGGGGCGAGGTCGCGACAGAGGCTTCCTGACCGCCCGCGGGCCCGGTTACCCGACGTACCCGGGAAAGACCGGCAGGGCCCAACGCGGCGGCGGGGGCGGAGCTTCGGCGGCGGCGGACCACCTGTCGGCGTGCCGGTCCGCCCGTGTGGACGGACGGCCCTCGGGCCCGATGCCGGCCGCCGCGGCGCGCAGCGCGGCCACGAACTGCAGGCAGGAGCCGTACCGGTCGTCCGGGCTCTTGGCGAGTGCCTTCGCCAGTACGCCGTCGACAGCGGCCGGGAGGTCCGGGCGCTGCTCGGTCAGGGGTGGTGGCGGGTCGAACTGATGGGCCCACAGCAGCGCCATGTCGTCGTCGCGCCGGAAGGGCGGTGTCCCGGCCATCGTTTCGTGGACGACGCAGGCGAGGCTGTAGACATCGCACCTGCCGTCCACCGGGCGTCCCGAAATCTGCTCCGGCGCCACGTAGTCGAGCGTGCCGACGAACTGGCCGACGGTGGTGAAACCGGTCAGCGACAGTGACTTCTTCGTCAGGCCGAAGTCCGTGAGGTACACGTGCTCCGGGTGGTCGCTGTCCGTGCCCTCCGCGACCAGGATGTTGCCGGGTTTCACGTCCCGGTGCACGAGGTCGTGGGCGTGGGCTGCGTCGAGTGCGGACGCCACCTGGGCGGCGATCCGCGACGCGGTCCCGATCGGCAGCGGGCCCTGGCGGTCGAGCAGATGACGGAGGTCCTGACCGGCGACGAACCGCATGGCGATGTAGAGAACGCCCTCGGTCTCGCCGGCCTCGAAGACCGGCACGATGTGCGGATGGTCGATCGCGGCGGCCACGCGCGACTCGTGGGTGAACCGCCGGCGGAAGGTGTCGTTGCGCGCGAGTTCGGGCGCGAGCAGCTTCAGGGCGACCGTACGGTCCAGGCGCAGGTCCCTCGCACGATAGACGACGGCCATGCCGCCGCGGCCGATCTCGCTCTCCACGAGGTAGCCGGCGATCTGCGTCCCGAGCAGTTCGGACGGCCTTCCGGCCAGGCCGGATTGGTGGGGGGCGCGTGCCATTACCCGTCACCGGGCCAGGTGGGCGGATGCGGGGCGGGCGCGTCGCCGGGCGGCTCCACGACCCGCGTGGCCTCGCGGCCACGGCTGTCGCCATCGTCCCCGGCATCGTCCGGCGGCCCCGCTCCGCCGCCGACGATTCGCGTGGGTTCTGGTGGGGCCGGTTCTGGCGGGGCCGGTCGGGTCGGATCCGGGGACCGGTCGGCGTCGGGGCCGGTCGTCGGTGGGGCGGCGGCACGCTTGGGGGCCGGTGGTGACGGCCGGGCGTCGTCCGGGGCGGCGGGGGTGACCACCTGGGTCGGTTCCGGGGGTGGGGCGGCGGGGGGTTGCGGGGTCACCTCGGTGGGTTCGTGGGGCGGCGGGTCGCTGTCGCTGTTGCCGGGGGACGACGTGGCCGCGTACGTGGCGAGGTGTGTTCCGTCGCAGTACACCCAGCGCTCGTGCTCCGCGTCGTACAGCCACACCGATTCCCCCTCGGCCACCATCCCCACGCGCAGCCCGCGCGTGCGGCGGCGGAAGCCCTCGCCGTCCGTGCGGCCCGCGGTCAGGTCCTCCGCCGCTCGCCGGTACTGGCTCAAGGACTCCTCGACGCGGGCCAGCACAGGCCGCGGGTCCGCCGTACGGGCCATCGGCTGCCCCGCCGCCGGGGGCTCCTGCGGTACGGACACGAGCAGGCGGCCGTCGACCCAGGCCGACCAGCCGTTGGCACACAGGATCTGCCCCCAGTCCCCGCGCCGGCCGATCAGCTGTACGGGAAGCAGCGGATCGAGCGGTTCCGTGGGCCGGGACACGTCCGGCTCCTCCCAGGCGGCGAGCCCGTCCCCGGGGACGACATGCGTGGGGCGGAAGTCGGGAGTCGTCATGGCGCCCCGTTCCTACTTCCGCATGACGGCGGGTTCGTGCCGCCGAAGCAGCTTCGCGACGAGGTACCCGAAGACGGCGGAGAGCACCACCATCATCCCCATGTTGAGCAGCCACACCCCCGCCGAGTGCCCGAACAGCGGATCCGCCGTCAGCTCGCCGGGAACGATGCTGCCCAGCTCGATGGTCCCGGCCATCGCGCCCAGCGCCCACCGCGACGGGACCAGCCACGCCAGCTGCTCGACCCCGGCGACCCCGTCCAGCTTCAGCAGCGCGCCGCAGAACACGACCTGGACGATGGCGAGGAGGACCAGCAGCGGCATGGTGACCTCCTCCTTGCGCACCAGCGCGGACACCAGCAGACCCAGCATCATCGCCGTGAACGACAGCATGGCGACGGCCACGGTGATCTCCACCAGTGGCGGCATGAGTACCCCTTCGCCGCCCGGCGCGCTGAGATCGACGCCGACCAGGGCGACCAGCGTCAGGACGACGGCCTGGAGGACCGTGATGGTGCCCAGCACGACCACCTTGGACATCAGGTACGCCGATCTGGACAGGCCGACGGCACGCTCCCGCTGGTAGATCACCCGTTCCTTGACCAGTTCGCGCACCGCGTTGGCGGCGCCGGTCAGCACCCCGCCCACGCAGAGGATGAGCAGCGCGTTCATCGCGGTGTCCTGCGTCAGCTTCGAGCCGGCCAGGGCCCGTGCCATCGCGCCCATGACGAACGGCAGGGCGATCATGATCGCCAGGAAGGTCCGGTCGGCGCTCAGCGCGGCGGCGTACCGCCGTATCAGCGTCCGCAACTGCGCGCCCCGGCTGCGGGGCCGCGGCGGCGGCGCGACGACGGCCGGGGCGGGGGCCCGCGGCAGGTGCGGCTGCGTGCTGGCGTTCGCGATGTACTGCTGGTGGAACGGGGACTGACGGTACTGCCCCGCCCAGTCGCGGTCGCGGTCGTTCTCGAAGGCCTCGAACGCCTCCGGCCACTGCTCGAACCCGAAGAAGGCGAGCGCGTCCTCCGGCGGCCCGTAGTAGGCGATCTTGCCGCCCGGGGCCAGCATCAGCAGCCGGTCGCACACGTCGAGGCTGAGCACGCTGTGCGTGACGACGACGACCGTACGGCCGTCGTCGGCGAGGCCGCGCAGCATGTGCATGACCGAGCGGTCCATGCCGGGGTCGAGCCCGGAGGTCGGCTCGTCGAGGAAGAGGAGCGACGGCTTCGTCAGCAGCTCCAGCGCCACGCTGACCCGCTTGCGCTGGCCGCCGGAGAGGCTGTGGATCGGCTGGGAGGCCCGCTGGTCAAGACCCAGCTCACGGATGACTTCGGCGACCCGCGCCCGCCGTTCGCTCTTCGCGGTGTCCTCGGGGAAGCGGAGCTCGGCGGCGTAGCCGAGGGCCCGTCGCACGGTCAACTGGGAGTGCAGGATGTCGTCCTGGGGTACGAGGCCGATGCGCTGGCGCAGCTCGGCGTAGTCCCGGTACAGGTCGCGGCCGTCGTACAGGACCGTGCCCCGGTCGGCGGGGCGCAGCCCGGTCAGCGCGTTGAGGAGGGTGGACTTCCCGGATCCGCTCGGCCCCACGACCGCGAGCAGGCACTTCTCACCGACGGGGAACGACACGTCGTCGAGGAGTGTCTTGCGGCCCTTGTCGACCAGGACCGCCAGGTCCTGCACGTCCAGCGAGACCTCACCGGTGTCGACGAACTCCTGCAGCGTGTCGCCGACCAGGCAGAACGCGGAGTGTCCGATGCCGACGATGTCACCGGGGGAGACCTCGGCGACGGTGACGGGCAGGCCGTTGAGGAAGGTGCCGTTGTGACTGCCGAGGTCGGCGATCTCGTACGTACCGTCGGGACGCGCCCGCAGCTCGGCGTGCCTGCGCGAGACGATCAGGTCGTCGACGACGAGGTCGTTGTCGGCGGCGCGGCCGATGCGTACGGTACGGGCCGGCAGCGGCCGTACGGTGGTCGGCTGCCGGAAGGTGCCGGTCGCGGACGGCATGGAGACGGCGGACGGGCGTTCCGGCGCGGAGGGCGGAGTTTCATGCCCCAGGAGAATCGCACGCGGCCCGTCGGCCGGGCTGCCGAAGCGGATGACGCTGCCGGGGCCGACGTCCCACTCGTGGATCCGCCTGCCTTCGGCGTACGTGCCGTTGGTGCTGTGCTCGTCCTCAAGCGTCCAGTGGTCCGCCTCGGGGCGCAGCACCGCGTGATGCCATGACACGCGGGCGTCATCGATGACGATGTCACTCAGAGGGTCGCGCCCGACGTGGTAGTCCCTGCTCGGACTGATCAGCGTCGAGCCTGCCTCGGTTTCGAGGACCAGCTCGGGCGCGGTCGGCGCGACAGGCCGCTGTCCCATGTTCGAATTCTATCCATTGGTCCCGGTTTCCGCCTGGCCAGGCCCGAGCCTGAGCCCCGGCCGTGCTGCCGGCCGGGGCCCAGGTGGTTGCCGGGCTGCGGGGGGGGGTGTCAGCCCATCGTGCCGACGTCCGTGTTCCGGCGCCCGCGGCCACGGGCGCGGGCGCGGCCGGACTCGCTGCCGTGCATGGCCGCCATGGCCAGGCCGAGCAGCAGGGCCACGGCGCCGACGATCACGTTGCTGACAACGCTGCGCGTGGTGTCGACGTTGCCGGCCACGACCCACGGAGCGACGATCGTCCATGCACCGATGGCGGCGGCGGTCCAGGCCATGGCGTGGGTCCGCTCGTACGCCGAGCTGAACCCGCCCATGCACAGCGCGTAGGCGATACCGGTGATCAGGTTGCACACGGCCAGGGTGGTGAGGCCGTTGAACCCGGCTATCCACGGCGACGCTGCGAGGTACACACCCGTGAGGAGGGCCAGTGTCTCGATCGCCTGGGCGCGGGGAGTGGTGGTCGCCCGCTCGAACCGGGATCGCATCTCGGCGACGTCGGGGTGTTGCTCGATGCTGCTGGGGTGAGTGGTCATGACAGGCTGCCTCCACATAGAAAGCCCTTATCTGCCCTTTACGTCATAATTAACGCTCAATCGCCGATTTTGGTCAACGGGTGGGGTGGGCGCGAATGGAGCGCTGGCTACGCTGGGCTCCGTGTTCACCTCTCAGGGACCCACCTTCCGCGAGCTGACCGTGCAGGCTCTCTCCTCCATCGAGCGCGGCTACGACCTGCTGGCCCCGAAGTTCGACCACACCCCCTTCCGCACGCCGGACCGGTTCCTGGACGCGGTCGCCGGCGCCCTGGAGCCTCTCGGGCCTTTCGGCGCGGGGCTCGACGTCTGCTGCGGCACCGGGGCGGGCGCACGCGTACTGCGCCCGCTGTGCCGGGAGCGCGTCACCGGCGTCGACTTCAGCGCCGGGATGCTGGCCGCGGCCCGCGAAGCCTTCGACGACGGGCGGACGCCCGCGGTGGAGTGGACGCGGGCCGATGCCCGCGCCCTGCCGTTCACCCAGGAATTCGATCTGGCGGTGAGCTTCGGGGCGTTCGGGCATTTCCTGCCCGCCGAACGCCCCGCGCTGTTCGCCGGGGTCCACCGGGCGCTGCGGCCCGGCGGACTGTTCGCCTTCCCCATCGGCGCGCCGCAGTCCATCCGTTCGCCGTTGTACTGGACGCTGCTCGGCTTCGACTCCGTCATGCGCGTACGCAACGCGCTGTGGCGGCCGCGGTTCGTCATGTACTACCGGACGTTCCCGCTGCGGGGTGTACGGGACGACCTGGCCGGGGCCGGGTTCACGGTGCGGCTGCAGCCCCTGGAGGAGTTCGGCCGCCGTACCGACGGAAGCCCCAACTGGCGGCTGGTGGTGGCCCAGAAGGAGTGAGAGGGCGGGTGCGGCGGTTCAGTACCCCTTGGGCGGCCGGTCCGGATCGGCCTGCTGGACCCGTTCGGCGAAGTTCGACCCGGACTGGTTGACGCCGTACCTCGCGCGTACGTAGTTGATCGTGGCGCACATGCAGGCCACCACGTCGTAGGGGGTGGTGGCGGTGCCCTCCTGGTGGTACGCGGCGAACGTCGGGGGGATGCACTGCGTGGCGCCGCGCGAGCAGTTCTGCGGATGCCCGTCGGCCACGACCGGGCCGTGCGCGTTGGAGTCGTTCGTGTTCACCCGCCAGCGCGGGTGGTTGGACGCGGATTCGCGCAGCGCGATCGTGGCGAGCGCGGGCACGCCGTACTCCGGGTCCATGCCGGTCAGTTCACAGGCGCGCCGGGCGTACGTACGCATGGCGGCCTCGCCGCTTTCGTCGTCGGGATCGTCGTAGGTGACCTCGCTCAGCTCCATGGGTGCCCCTCTTGCCGCTGTTCGCGGTGGACGTTCGCTCCTGACCGGTTTCCTACCCATGTCGCTGATGACCTAGTACTGCAGCCGCAGTTGT